>JANJTH010000832.1 GCA_024711205.1 Planctomycetota bacterium
CTAGCCAGCTGAGCTAATCGCCCGAGGAGCAGGACCATACCCGGCGGGTCGTCGGGGGTCAATCCCGAGGCCACCGGCGGACCGGACGTCAGTCGCCCTTCCGGTCCGGGAGGCCGTCGAGCTTGGCGACGCGGCGCTCGAGGGCGCGCAGGCGGCGGCGCAGGTCGGGGAGGTGCGGGAGGCTCCCCTCGATCCGCTTCATGAGCATGTGCGGGCGCGCCGGGTCGCCCAGGACCATCTCGCCCGCGGCCACGGACCCGTACTTGGCCTTGGCCCCCGAGCCGAGGACCGCGCCGTCGCCGGCCGTGAAGCCGTTGCCGATCGCCGAGTCCTGGAGCATGTAGACGCCCTTGCCGAGCTTGACCGAGCCGCCCATGCGGGCGTAGCCGATCAGCATGACGTCCTCGCCGATGTCGCAGTTGTGCGCGACGTGGCAGTGGTCGTCGATCTTCGTCCCGCGGCGCACGATCGTGTCCTGGAGCGCGCCGCGGGCGACCGTGGAGAGGGCGCCGACCTCGACGTCGTCCTCGAGGACCACACCGCCGACCTGGGGGACGCGCACGTGGCGGCCCTGCTGCTGCACGAACCCGAACCCGTCCTTGCCGACCACCGCGCCCGTCCAGACGATGACGCGGTCGCCCAGGCGGCAGTGGTCGAGGACGGTCGCGTTGGCGTGGATCACGCAGTCGGCCCCGGTCGTGACGCCGAGCCCGACGAACGCCCCGCCCCGGACGCGCGTGCGCGGGCCGAGCCGCGCGCCGGCCTCGACGACGGCGTTGGGCCCGACCGAGGCGCCCTCGCCGAGGACGGCCTCGGGATGGACGAAGGCCGCGGGATGGACCCCCGGCGGCTCGGGCGGGTGGCGCCGCGCGTAGACCTGGCCCAGGAGCGCGAGCATGGCCCGCTGGGGGTCGGCGACCACGACCGTGGGCGCCTGCGCGCCCTCGACCGGGGCGCGGGCGACGATCGCCGCGGCGCGCGAGGCGCGGGCGGCGTCCTGGAACTTGGGGTCCCACAGGAAGGCCAGGTCCGAGGGGCCGGCCAGCTCGAGCGCCCGGAACCCGTGCACGACCGTGCCGGCCTTCTCGGGGTCGCTCAGCTTGCCGCCGACGAGCGCGGCGAGCGCCCCGAGCGTGATCTGCTGCTCCGCCACCGGCGTGCCTCCCGCGCGCGGGGGTCGGGCCCGACGCGCGCGCGCCAGCCTCGGGCACCGCCCCGGTGAGGTCAAGCGCGCCGGACGGGGCGACCCCGCGGGCGCCGGCGCCCCCGGCTACGATCCGGCCATGCTCGACCGGGGCCTCGCCGCGCGCGCGCACCTCTACCGGCGCCTCGGGACGCTCCTCCGCTCGGGGATCGGCGCGCGTGAGGCCCTCGACGCCCTGGGCGCGCGGGGGCAGGGCCCGGGCGGCCTCGAGCACGTGCGCGCGGCGCTCGCCCGCGGCGAGGACCTCCCCGCGGCGCTCGCGGGCGACCCCGGGCGCCCGCCGCTCGAGGCGCGCCTCCTCGCGGCGGGCGCCCGCGGCGGCGCGCTCGCCGAGGTCGCGCTCGAGCTCGCCGAGCTGCTCGAGCAGGCGGTCCGCGCCCGGCGCGAGCTCCTGCTCGCGCTCGCCTACCCCGCCGTGCTCGTGCACCTGGCCGTCGTCCTCCCGAGCCTCGCCGTGCTCGTGGGCGAGGGCGCGGGGGCCTACGCCCGGGCCGTGCTCCCGCCGCTCGCGCTCGGCTGGGGCGCGCTCGCGCTCGGCGTGGTCCTGCTCCCGGCCGCGCGCGCGGCCGCCCCCGCGAGCTTCGACCGCCTGGCGCTCGGGCCGCCGCTCCTCGGCGGCTACCTGCACCAGCGCGCGCTCGCGCACACGCTCGGGGCGCTCCGCACGCTCTACGTGAGCGGCGTCCCGATCCGCGAGGCGCTCCGCGAGGCGGCCGAGGCCTGCCCGAACGCCCACCTCGCGGGGGCCTTCCGCCGCGCCCACGAGCGGGTGGTGGAGGGCGCCGCCCTCGGCGCGGCCCTCGCCCTCGAGCCCGACCTGCCGCCCGACGCGGTCGACCTGCTCGACACGGGCGAGCGGTCGGGCACCCTCGACGAGGCCCTCGCGCGCGCGCGCGACGCCGCCCGCGAGGCGGCCACGACCCGCCGGCGCGCCCTGGTCGCCGTCGCCGCGGCCGGCGCCTTCTTCCTCGCCGCCGGGGTCGTCGCCTACCGCGTGATCACGGGCTACCTGTCGCTGCTCGAGCGCGCCGGCGCCTTCTGAACCGCGCCCTCCAGGGGCCTCGTCGGGCGCCCCCGGGCCCCTTCCCCGGGCGCGGCGGGTGTTCGAGAGCCCATGCCACTACAGATTGTGGCGAAAGCGACGTTGACACCGTATCCTGAGCTTGTGGCTACGGCTGAGGATATGGACCAGGAGCGCTCCGATGACGCCCGCGCGCCCCGCGGGCGGACCGTGCTCATAAGTCGTTTCTGGAAAGCCCATCTTGAAGCTGTCGGTCCCCTCGGCTATGCGGCCGAGCGACCTGGCAGGACATGCAAAGCATTTATTTCCAATGCTTCGCGTGCGTTGCGCGCTTCGTCGCGTGCGCACGGCGCTCGGTCGTCCGACGGGACGAACCGGAGGGCCGCCCGCTGGGCGCGCGTCGAGTCCGCGCGGTGCAAGGCCTCGCGGCAGGAAATCAGAAAGATCACGAGCGACTTGAACCTCCGTGCTGACAAGCCTATAGTGCGGACGCCGCCGAGGGATGTCATGGACGAATCGTCAATGACGCTGCGGCTGACCCGTCTGGTTCGGAATCGCGCCGATTCTGCCCCCGGACGCAGCTGCTCGTCTCAGATTCGCTCCTACACGGCCCTCGACGGTGCATAAGCCTAAGAAACTCTGGAAGGTCTCAGAGATCGCCGCCCATTCGGGCCTGACTCGACAGGCGCTCCACAACTACGTCCTCCTGGGCCTGATCCAGGAGGTGGAGCGAACTCCTGGTGGGCACAGGCTCTACGGCGACGACGTCTTCGGCCGCCTCGAGAGGATCGCGCGGCTCAAACGGAAGGGACTGACGCTTCGGGAGATCGGGGAGCGGCTCGCCGCCCCGCCGAAGCGCCAGCGCGACGGACACGACACGCAGACGAGGCTAGGGGAGGTGGAGCATGCGGACGAGCAGGGGTGACTTCGGGGTGGCGCGGCGGCGGCGGATCACGAGCCGGCCGGTCGAGTCGATCGACGAGGACCCGATCGACCTGTGGCGCGAGTACCAGCGCACCGAGGCGCTCGAGCTGCGCAACCGGCTGATCGAGCACTACCTCCCGGTCGTGCGCTACACGGCCGAGCGCCTGGCCGCGACGCTGCCGCAGTCGGTCGACCTCGACGACCTGATGAGCTCGGGCCTGTTCGGCCTCGTCGAGGCGATCAAGAGCTTCGACCTCGGCCGCGGCGTCAAGTTCAAGACCTACTGCTCGTGGCGCGTGCGCGGCGCGATCCTCGACGAGCTGCGCGCCAACGACTGGGTGCCCCGCCTCGTCCGCAACAAGGCCACCCAGCTCGAGCAGAAGATGCGCGAGGCCACCGTCCAGCTCGGCCGGCCGGCCACGGACGTCGAGCTCGCGAGCCTCATGGGCATGTCCGTGGGCGAGCTCGACAAGCTCATGCACGAGGCGACGGCCGTGACCGTCTGCTCGCTCTCCGAGACGACCGGCGACGGCGAGGACCCCTCCCCCCGCGGCCAGCTCGTCGAGGACCCCCGCGCCGCCGACCCGATCGAGGACATCCAGCGCAAGGACGTCATGCAGCTCCTGACCCGGGAGCTGAACGTCCGCGAGCGCATGATCGTGATGCTCTACTACTTCGAGGAGCTCACGATGAAGGAGATCGGCCTCGCGCTGAACCTCAGCGAGTCGCGCGTCTGCCAGCTCCACTCGCGGATCATGGTCCGCCTGCGCGCCACGCTCGGCGACAAGGTGGCCGAGCTCCGCGTCTGAAATCGCAGGCTTGGTGGGGCCGGAGGCCCCACCAAGCCCGCGATCTCAGTGGGGGGATGGGGCCGCGGGTCGAGCCGAGAGGGCGCCAGGCCCTTCGGAGTGAGCCTCGCGCTGCGCGGGTCAGGCAGGAGCGGGGGCGAGCGCCATGGCGCCCGCCCCCGCTTCGATTCCGGATGCCCGCGCGGTCTTGCTCGCGACCCTCGCGGGGCCTCACGCCCTCGCGGTCGCGCGAGCCCTGGCCGATCCCCCCTCGGATTCCCGTGGGAAGTCGGCGGCCGGGGCCCTACGGTCTCGCTGACCCGCTCGCGGCCGACTTCCCTCGGGAATCCGTCGCGCCGTGCGGGGTGCCCTCGTGGTAGCCCGAGGCGGTCTGGACGCCGACGACCGCGCGCTCGGCCAGGTCGCGGAGCGTCGTGACGCCCACGTAGGTGCAGGCGCTCTGGAGCCCGGTCACGAGCTCGACCACGATGTCGCCGACGCCCTCGCGGCCCTCCTGCAGGTAGATCTTGGACGTGCTGATCCCCTCGCGGAAGAAGGCCCGCTTGGCCCGCTCGTAGGCGTCGAGGTCGGCGGTCCGGTCCTCGACGGCCCGCGCGCTCGCCATGCCGAAGTTCACCTTGTAGAAGCGGCCCTCGCGGTCCTCGCGCAGGTCGCCGGGGCTCTCCCAGGTGCCCGCGAGCATGGTCCCGATCATGACGCGCGAGGCCCCGGCCGCGAGCGAGAGGACCACGTCGCGCGGGTGGCGGACGCCGCCGTCGGCCCACACGTGGCGGCCGAGCGCCCGGGCCTCGAGCGCGCAGGCGCGCACCGAGGAGAAGGTCGGCCGGCCGGCGCCGGTCTGCATGCGCGTCGTGCACATGGCGCCCGGGCCGACGTTGACCTTCACGACGTCGGCCCCGGCCTCGATCAGGGCCCGCGTGCCCTCGGCCGTGCACACGTTGCCGGCCACGATCGGGACCTCGCCCCCGACCTCGGCCCGGACCGCGCGCACCGCCTCGAGCATGCGCCGCTGGTGGCCGTGCGCCGTGTCGAGCACGAGCACGTCGACGCCGCGCTCGAGGAGCGCCCGCGCCCGGGCCCCGGCGTCGGCCGAGATCCCGAGCGCCGCCGCGACGAGCAGCTTGCCCCGGGCGTCGAGCGAGGGGCGGAGCAGGTCGAGGCGCACGCAGTCGTCGCGCGTGAGCACGCCCTCGACCCGCCCGTCCGGGCCCAGGACCGGGGCGGCCCGGACCCGGTGCTCGTCGAGGCGCAGGAAGGCCTCGCGGTTGCTGAGCTCGGGCGCGAGGGTCACGAGGGTCCGCGAGACGAGCCGCGCCGCCGGGGTGTACTGGTCGCGGTCGCGCAGGTCGGCCTGCGTGATCACGCCCACGAGCCGGCCCTCGTCGTCGGCGACGACCACGAGGTCGTGGGACCGCTTGCGGATCAGCCCCGCGACGTCGCGGAGCGGCGCGTCGGGCCGGACGACGAGCGCCGTGTCGAAGCGCGGGTGGGCCTGCTTGATGTGGGCCGTGATCCGCTCGACGGTCGCCAGGGTCATGTCCTGCGGCAGGACGCCCAGCCCGCCGAGCCGGGCCATGACCTCGGCCATGCGCTTGCCGGTGACCGCGTTCATGTTCGACGAGACGACCGGGTGGGACCCGCCCGGGAAGTCGACCGGCGTCAGGTCGACCTCGGCCCGGGAGGCCCCGTCGAAGTAGCCGGGCACGAGGAACACGTCGTCCGTGCTCAGCTCGAGCAGTTCGTCGCGCTCGGGGTGCAGGAACCGCACGGAGACCTCCCCGGCGCCGCCAGGGGCGCCGGGCGGAGGTTGTGCCCCGACGCGGGCCCCGGCGCAACGGGGGGCCCTCCCGTCGGCGCTACTTCTGCCCGAGGGCGGCGAGCTCGGCGTCGATCTTCTGGACGGCGGCCTCGGCGCCCGGGATCCGCTCGATCGCCGCGCGCATCCTGCGCAGGAGGTCGGTGGCCTCCTCGACCTGGCCGGCCCGCCCGAGCTTCTTCGCGAGCAGGATGTCGATGTCGAGGAGCGGGCTGAGCCGCGCGCCGGAGACCCCGCGCATCACCTCGGCCGCCTCGGCGTGGCGCTCGGCCTCCGTGAGGAGGTTGGCGAGCGTGATCCCGGTCGTCAGCTCGAGCGCCGGGTCCCGCGCGCCCTGCCGGACGAGCGCCAGCCCCTCGGCCCGGCCCGGGGCCCCCCGCAGGCCCCCGAGGAGGATCCGGACCGCCGGGTCGTCGCCGCCGACCTCTCGGAGCCGACCGAGCGCGGCCTCGAGCTCCGCCTGCTTGCCCGCGCGCGCGAGCAGCCCGGCGAGCTTGACGTGCGCGACGAGCAGGTCGGGCATGGCCCGCGCGAGCCGGTCGAACAGGGCCGCCGCCTCGCCGAGCTTGCCCTGGGCCTCGCGCACGTTGCCGAGGACCATCATGCTCTGCGGGGCGTCCGGCGCCTTCGCGGCGACCGCCTCCGCGACCGGGACCGCGAGGTCGAGCTTCCCGGCCGTGACGAGGGCGTCCGCCCGGACGAGCGGCACGAGGTTGCCCCCGTCGCGGCGCTCGAGCTCCTCGAGCGCCGCGAGGTTCGTGAGGTCGCCGGCGCGAACCTCGCGGATGTAGCGCTGGAAGCTCGGCTCGTCGCTCGCCTGGGAGAGCGGGATCGTCAGCTCGTTGCCCGACTTCCAGGCGACCGGGAGGGGCTGGCCCTTGCGGACGAACCGCACGGTCAGCCGGGTCTCGGTGGCGCGCTTGGCGGGCTGGTCGAGCACCAGGAGCAGGGTGTAGGGGCCCGTCTGGAGCGGGCGCTCCTTGGCGTCGCGGCGGAGGCAGACCGTCTCGTCGGGCGCGCCGGTGACCGAGGCCGCCTCCGCCTCGCGCGGGTTCCGAGGCGGCTTCGTCCCCCGCGCGAGCAGGAGGTCGAAGTCCTCGCTCGACCCGCGCACGGCGACCCAGAGCGCCTCGACGTCCGCCTCGACCTGGAGCGGGAGCGAGGTCATGCGCTCGCCGGCCTTGATCGTGAGCTTCGTGTCCACGTCGCGCTGGAGGGCCTGGGCCTGGGCCGCGGCGCCGCCCTCGGCGGCGGCGCGCTCGAGCGCGCTCGCGAACCGCTCGACCGCCTGGATCGGCCCGGTCCCGCGCAGCTTCGCCTTCGCGCGCGCGGTCCGGAGCCCCGCCTGGAGGCGGTCGGCGTCGCCGCGCTTCGCCGCGACCGTCGCGTCGGCCAGGTCGGCGAGCTCGCCGTCGCCCCACAGCGCGCGCGCCGCGTGCAGGTCGGAGGTGGCCTGGTCGAGCTTCCCCGCCCGGGCCGCGAGGAGCGACCGGTCGGCGCGCCACTCGTAGCGGAACGCGTCGCCCCGGAGCGCCTGGTCCATGGCCTCGAGCCCGCGCTCGGCGTGCTGGTCGCCGCCGAGCGGCTTGCCCGCGCCGATCGCGAGCCACCCCAGGGCGGCCTGCCCCTCCGGCGCGAGCGAGCCGACGATCCGGCTCCCGAGCAGGTCGCTGAGCATGCGGCGCGCCGCCGCCTCGTCGCGGTCGATCAGCGCGAGGTAGGCGCGCCCGATCGTCTCCGCCGCCTTCTCCTCGTCGCGGTCGGCGGCCTCGACCTTGTCCTGGGGCGCGGCCACGGCCGAGCGCAGCGTCGTCGCGGCCGCGACCGGGTCGCCGTCGAGCCGGAGCTGGATCAGGCCGAGCGCGAGGCGCGCCCGGGCCTGGTAGCCCGGCGACTGCCCCGCCGACGCGAGGTCCTGCCGGGCCTCGTCCCAGCGGCAGAGCGCCCGCCGGACGAGCCCGCGCTTGTAGAGCGACTCGGGGCGCTCCCGGCCCAGCTCCCGCTCGAGGGTCAGGGCCCGGGTCAGCGCGCGGTCCGCGCGCTCGAGGTGGTCGCGCGCGAGCTGCGGGCTCGTGGCGCCGCGCGCGCGCAGCGACTCCTCGAGGCCCTCCTTGACCTTCGCCCCCGCCTCGTCGCGCCGGCGGGCCTCCGCCTCGCGCGCGGCCTGGAGCTCCTTGGCCTTGCGGTCCTCCTCCTCGCGGCGCAGCCGCTCGGCCTCCTCGCGCGCGGCGGCCTCGGCCTTCTCCTTGTCGATCGCCTTGCGATGCTCGACCACGAGCCAGCCCACGAACACGAGCGCGAGCACGGCCACGAGCGCGGCGCCGGCGATCGCCAGCGTGGTGTTCTTGTTGCGCTGCGCGCGCCGGACGAGCGCCGCCCAGGGCGCCTCGGGGCGGGCCAGGATCGGCGTCCCCTCGAGGTAGCGCTCGAGGTCCTCCGCCATCTCGAGCGCCGTCGCGTAGCGCTCGCGCTTGTCCTTGCGGAGCGCCTTGAGGCAGATCGTGTCGAGCTCGGCGGGCACGCCCTGGCGGGCCTGCCGGGGCGGCTGCGGCTCCTCCTCGATGATCTTGCGGAGCAGCTCGTTCTGGGTCTTGGCCGTGAACGGGACGCGCCGCACGAGGCACTCGTAGAGGATCGCGCCGAGCGCGTAGACGTCGCTGCGCGCGTCCATCTCGCGGTGCTGCCCGCGCGCCTGCTCGGGCGGCATGTAGTAGGGCGTGCCGATCGCGACGCCGCTGCGCGTGAGGCCCTTGTCGTCGTCGAGGTTCTTCGCGAGCCCGAAGTCCATGATGTAGGGCTTGCCGTCGTTGGCGACCAGGATGTTCGACGGCTTGAGGTCGCGGTGCACGACCCCGTGCTCGTGCGCGTGGTGGGCCGCGCGGCACACCTCGATCAGGATCTCGACCGCGCGCTTGAGCGGGAGGTTCTTCTGCTTGATCAGGTCCGAGAGCTCGCAGCCCTCGATGAAGTCCATCGCGTAGAAGAGGATCCCGTCGACCTCGCCCACGTCGTGGACGGCGACGATGTTCGGGTGGCGCAGGCGCTTGGCGAGCTTCGCCTCCTCGCGGAAGCGCGAGAGGAGCTTCTGGCTCGCGAACTCGCCCGCGAGGAGGACCTTCACGGCCACCTGCCCGGGCTGCCCCGGCACGCGCGCCTTGTAGACGACGCCCATGCCGCCGCGCCCGAGCTCGCTCAGGATCTCGTAGCGGCCGAAGCGCTTGCCCGCGCCGAGCTCGCCCGACTGCATGGCCTCGCCGGGCTCGGAGGCGGTGCTGCGCGGGAGCCCGACCATGTCGGAGCCGGGCACCTGCGGGGCGTCGTAGCCGCCCTCGACCGGCGAGTAGACCGAGCCGGGCGGGCCCGCGGCGGCGAACGACCCGGTGGGCGGCGGCCCCGTGTAGGAGCCGGTCGGCGCAGGCCCCGCGTAGGAGCCGGTCGGCGCGGGCCCCGCGTAGGAGCCGGTCGGCGCGGGGTAGTTGCCCGTCGGCGGCACCCCGACGTAGGAGCCGGTCGGCGCGCCGTGGCCGTTGGCCGGGCCGGGGAAGCGGCCGCTGCTCGGGCCCGGAAAGCGCGCGCTCGGGGGCGTCCCCCCCCAGGACCCGCCGGGACCCGCCGGCACGGGGCCTGCCGCCCGGAACATGCCCGTGGCCGGCGGGGCCGCAAGCTCGGCCGCGCGGAACACGCCGGTCTGCCCGGGGGCGCCGACGCGGAACGAGCCGGCCAGCGACTGGGGCTGGGGCTGCTGGGCCGGGAACCGCCCGCTCGCCGGCTGGAGCGCGGTGGAGCCGCCGCACCCCGGGCACTGCGGCGGGTCGTGGGGCGAGGCGGCGAGGAACACGCGCCGGCAGGTGAAGCAGCACCGCCCGCGCCCCTCGACCTCGCTGTGGAGCGTGGCCCAGCCCTGGGGGTCGAGCCGGCGCTGCTGCACGAGGAGCTGGCCGAGCGTGGCCTCGCGCCCGGTCTGGAGCGAACGGTCGCGCTCCTGCGCCAGGCGCGCGAGGTCCTCGCGGCCGACCAGGTTCCGTTCGAGGAGGAGCTGCCCCCAGAGGTGCTCGCGCGCGACGTCCAAGCTGGGCCCTCGGGGCACCCGGACCGGGCCCCCCGGAGCAGTATGGCCATGCTTCGCCGCTGCAACAAGTCATTGCCGCGACGCCGCTCGCGAGCCCGGGTAGGCTACGGGCGGTGGCCCTCCTCGACCTCCGGCAGGTGACGCGGCACTACCGCCTGGGCGCGCAGGTGGTCAGGGCCCTGGACGGGTTCGACCTGTCGATCGAGCGGGGCGAGTACGTCTCGATCATGGGCCCGTCGGGGAGCGGGAAGTCGACGCTCATGCACCTGCTCGGGTGCCTCGACACGCCGACGTCCGGCGACTACGTGCTGGACGGGACCGCGGTGGCCGGCCTCGGCGACGCGGACCTCGCGACCGTCCGCGGGCGCAAGATCGGGTTCGTGTTCCAGACCTTCAACCTGCTCCCGCGCCTGACGGCCCGCGCCAACGTCGAGCTCCCCCTGGTCTACCAGGCCGTCCCGCGGCCCGAGCGGACCCGCCGCGCGCTCGCGGCGCTGGCGCAGGTCGAGCTCGTGCGCCGCGCGGAGCACCGCCCGAGCGAGCTGAGCGGCGGGGAGCGCCAGCGCGTCGCGATCGCGCGCGCCCTCGTGACGGACCCGGCGATCGTGCTCGCGGACGAGCCGACGGGCAACCTCGACTCCCGGGTCGGCCGCGAGATCCTGGACCTGTTCGACCGCCTGCACGCCTCGGGCGCGACGCTGATCGTCGTGACGCACGACGCGGGCGTCGCGCGCCGCGCGCAGCGGGTGGTGCGGGTGGCGGACGGGCGCAAAGTCGGGGACGGCCCGCCCGAGTGACGGGGGGCCGGCGCGAAGCGCAGGCCCCCCGGACCGAGGGCGAGGGCCGTCCACGACGGAGCCGCTGTCGGGGACGGCCCGCCCGAGTGACGGGGGGCCGGCGCGAAGCGCAGGACCCCCGGACCGAGGGCGAGGGCCGTCCCCCCTCACCCCACGAGGCGGAGCTTCGGCCGGGCGACGCGGTGGCTCGAGGACAGGAGCCGGTGGCGCAGCCGGATCACGAGCTGCTGCACGGCGCGGCGCACGACGAACCGGTGCGCCTCGGCGATCGGGACCCAGGCGCGCAGGCGGACCTCCTCCTCCTGCCAGCGGTCGAGCTGGCGCTCGACGCGGAGGGGGAACACGCGCACGACCTGCTCGCGGCCGCCCTTCTCGTAGGTGAACTGGCCCACGGCGGCCTCGACCTGCCCGAGCACGCCCGCCTCCTCGAGGGCCTCGAGCGCGGCCATCTCCTCGGGCGTCATGTGCGGCTTGAGGCTGCCCTTGGGCACGGTCCACTTGCCGCTCCGCGACGTGACGACGAGGACCTCGACGTGGCCCGGTCCGACGACCCGGTAGGGGATCGCGGCCGCCTGGTTGATCCACTTCGCGCGCGCCATGCGTCACCTCGCCGCGAGCTCCGCGGGGCGGTCGCTCGGTCCTCGTTTCGGCCGGGACCCGGCCCGGGCTTGAGCCGCCCTTCAAGCCGCGCGGCCCCGCCGGCCGACGAGGCACTGCAGGGAGGTGCTCGTGGGCTGGCAGCCGCTGGACGAGGTCGAGGAGCCCGCGCGCGCGCGCGTCGTGCGGCGGGTCTCGGCGGGGGCCGCGCCGTCCTACGTGGACGGCGGCGGGCGGCGCTGGGTGTGGGCCGAGCCGGGCGCGCCGGCGCTCGACGACGTCCTGTGGGAGGTCCTCGCCGAGCTGCGCCGGCTCCGGCAGTCGGTCGAGGCCCTCGAGCGGCGCGTCGACCGGACCGCCCGCCCGGCGGCCCTCGCCGAGCGCCCGGCGTCCGAGCGCCTGACCGCCTCGCGGTCGACGCCCCGGGCGGCCTAGCCCGGCTGGCCTCAAGCCCGCGCCGGGGCGCGGCCGATGAGCCGGTGGTGAACCCACCCGAGCCGACGCAGGCCGCCCCGCCCGGGCGGCGCGACCTCGACCTGGCGCGCCGCCGGCGCGCGGCGCTCGGGGAGGCCTGCTACCTCCTGACGCTGCTCGCCCTCTCGGGCGGCCTGTACCTGGTCGTCGTGCTCGGGCCGGTGAAGCTCGCCACGCACGAGCAGCGGCGCCGCTGCGACGAGGCCCGGACCGAGGTCGTCGCGCTCGAGCAGCGGATCGCGCGGCTGCGCCGCGACGCGCAGGCCCACGAGGCCGACCCGTGGGCCGTCGAGCGGGCGCTCCGGCGACGCATGGGCTTCCTGCGCGCGGGCGAGCGGACGCTCGCGGCGCGGTAGCGAACGGGGACGGGGAGCGCGGCGGAGCCCGGCGTCCTCGCCTGCCCGATCGGTCGCTCGGGGCCCCGCGCCGCTACCGGACGTGCTGGCGGAAGAACGCCCACAGCGCGCGCGCGTCGTCGGCGTCGACCGTGTGCCCGCGCGGGAGCTCCTCGAGGGCCACGACGTGCCCGGCCTGCGCGAGGCGCGCGCGGTCGTCGCGCGCGGCCTGCACGGGGACGACCGTGTCCTGGACGCCGTGGCGGATCGCGACGGGGAGCCGGCGCTGGACCTGCCCGGGGAACACGCCCTGCTGGATCGCGACGGTCAGGCTGCCCGCGCTCACGCCGAGCGCGGCGAACAGGTTCGCGTTCGCGAGCACGACCGCGTAGCCCCAGTGCGCGCCGGCCGAGAAGCCGTGGTAGTAGACGCGCGCCGGGTCGACGGCGTAGGCCAGCGGCACGTCGCGCAGCACCGCGTCGAGCGCCATGACGTCCAGGCCGAGGTCGAACCCGCCGTTGCGGTCGAGGTCGCGGAAGTCGACCACGAGCACGCCCTCGGCCTCGGCGAGCGCGCGCCACGGCGCGAGCCCCGTGTTCGCCGCGACGACGAGCGGCAGGGCCGTCGCCGGCCGGTAGGACGTGGGCACGTAGAGGTCGTAGGAGAACGTCGTGGCCGGCAGCCCCGGCCGCGCCGTCGTCGTGGCCTGGCGCGTGACGAGCCCCGTGGGCCCCGCGCTCGGCGGGGCCGGCGGCGCGGGGGCGGCCCCGGGCGGCGCGGTCGCGCCCGCCGGCGCGGGGCCCGGGCGCGCGGTCATCCACTGCACGGCCGAGGCCGGCCCGAGGGCGCGCGAGAGGCCGGTCATGCTGTGGCCGACGCTGGGCACGGGGACCCAGCGCACGTCGTGGCCCTGGGCGCGCAGGAAGGCCTGCGCCTGCTCGGCCGCGGGGAAGAACCGGTCCTGCTCGCCCGTCGCCTTCTGCACGGGGCCGCGCCGGGCCGGCGGCTGCACGTAGCCCGCGCCGACGCCGTGCCCGAGGATCGTGTGCGTCGCGAAGGTCGGGTCGGCGAGCCCGACGCAGGCGAGGAACAGCCCGCCGTCGGAGAAGCCGGCCGCGTGGACCTGCCGGAGGTCGACGTCGTAGCGGGCGAGCGCGTGGACCGCGAGCAGGTCGCGGACCTCGGCGAGCTCGGCCGCCATCGGCGCGAGGTCGTTGGCCGGGTTCCCCGACCAGACCGGGAACGTGCGGAACGGGCTCTTCGTGTCGGGGACGACGACGAGCAGGTCCTCGGCCTCGGCCGCGGCGAGCCAGCCCGTGACCTCGAGCCCGAGGAAGAAGTTCTGCGCGGTGTCGCCCGAGCCGTGGAAGAACACGGCGAGCCGCAGCGCGCGCCCCGGCGTCGCGGCGGCCTGCGGCGCGAACAGGTGGAACGTGCGCCCGAGGTGCACGCCCTGGTGCTTGCCCGGGAGCCCGCCCGCGCCGCCGCTCGTGCCCCCGGCACCCGGCGCCGGGGCCGTCCCCGGGGCGGTCCCCGTGCTCGGCGCGCCGATCGTCGCGCTGCCGACGGGGGCCGGCGCCGTCGCCGACGACACCGGCGCGGCCGCGGCCTGGGCCCCGCGGCTCGAGCCGCCGCCGCCGCCGCACCCGGCGGCCAGGAGGCCGGTCAGCGCGAGCGAGAGCGTCGGCGCGAGCGCGGCGACCCGCCGGCGCGTGGCGGCGCGCAGGACTCGGCGAAGCGCGGGGCGGTCGGAGGGGGAGACGGGCGGGCGCATGGGTGGGCTCCTCGACCACCGCCTGAGCAACCGGGCGGCCAACGCACGCGGGCGCGCGCAAGTCCAGCGGCGCCAGAGGCGAGCCGACCGTCGGGCGGTCGGACCGACGCAGGTGGACACTTCTTCGTCCGTGCGGCCCACGCGTTCCCGGAGCGTGGGACGGTGCGGTGTGCCCTCCGTGCGCGATCCGGCCTCGCAGCGCCCCGCCGGGGTTGACGGGCGCGACCCCGGGCTCGACGCTCCCGGGCGATGCCCCGGAGCCGATCCGCGCCGCGCCGCCGGCGAACGCCCCCCTCGCCTCGGGCCGCACGGCAGGCGCCCGGCCCCGGGCCCTGGCCCGGGCCCCGGCCCGGACGATGACGACGCGGCTCGTCCTCGCGGCGTTCCTCCTCGGGGTCGCCGCCGCGTGCGCGGTGGGCGCGGCCTCGCTCGCGCAGGTCCTCGGCCCGGGCCGCGGCGCCCTCGCCTGGGCGCTCCTGTGGCCCGCGGCGTCCGCGGCCCTCCTCGCGCTCGCCTACGTCGCGGGCGACGGCCGCTGGCTCGGCAAGCGGCCCGACGGGGCGCGCGCGGCCTGGGCCTGGCTGCCGTGGGGGCCGTACCTCGCCTTCACGTGGGCGGTCTGGCAGGTCGCGCGGCGCGGGCGCGAGGCCGCGTGCGACGAGGTCGCGCCGGGTCTGTGGGTCGGGCGCCGGCCCGGCGCGGGCGAGCTGCCCCCCGGCGTCGAGCACGTGCTCGACCTGACGGCCGAGCTCCCGGCGTCGCGCGCGGCGCGCGCGCTCCCCGGGTATCGCTGCCTCCCGACGCTCGACGCGACGGCCCCGGACCCGGCGGCCGTCGAGGAGGCCGCGCGCGCCCGCGCCGGGGGCCCGGGCGCGACGGGCGGCGTGCTCGTCCACTGCGCGCAGGGCCACGGGCGGAGCGCGACGGTCGCCGGCGCGCTCCTCCTCGCGCGCGGGCTCGCGCGCGACCCCGACGAGGCCG
>JANJTH010000751.1 GCA_024711205.1 Planctomycetota bacterium
GCGAGCGCGTCGACCTCGCGGCCCGGCCCGCAGCCCGGGACGAGGACCGGGGCGCGCGGGCCGGCCCAGGGCGCCGCGCGCGGCCCGGGCAGGGCCTCGACGAGCGCGTCGACCGCCTCCGCGACGAACGGCGCGAAGCGCGGGACCCAGTGCTCGAGGTAGCCGCGCGCGACGTCGCTCCAGGCCGCGACGAGGCGCTCGTCCTGCGGCACCGGCCCTCAGGCCTCGCCGGCGCCGGCCGGGGTCGGGGCCCCCGTCGGCCCGCCGGCGCCGGCCGGGGCGGCCGGGGGGGCGCGGCGGGCCTTCTCGCGCCGCTCCTGCGCCTTCTTCGACGGCTCGGGGAGCGCGCGCCGCGCGTCGCCGAGCCGCCCGAGCGTGCGCGACTTCCCGAGCAGCTCCATGCTCTCCCAGAGCGGCGGCGTGGCCGTCTTGCCGCTGATCGCCGCGCGGAGCGCCATGAACACGTCCTTCGGCTTCCAGCCGGCCGGCGCGGCGTCGCCGAGCCCGCGGCACGCCTGGTCGAGGTTCGCCGCGGTCCAGGGGTCGACGCGCTCGAGGACCTCGAGCGCGTCGCCGAGCGCGAACCACGCCTCCTCGGCCGCGGCCGCCTGCTCGGGCGGCGTCTTGCGGGCCGGGACGAGCAGGTCCGGGCGCTGCGTCACGTCGCCCAGGAAGAAGTCGGCGACCTGCGCGAGCTGCCCGAACGTCTCCATGCGGGGGAGGACGAGCGGCGCGAGCGCCTCGAGCCGCGACTCGTCGGCCAGGAACGCGAGCGCGCGCGCGGCGAAGGTCCGGGCCGGGAGCGCGCGCAGGTGCGCCGCGTTGATGTGCCGGAGCTTGGCCGGGTCGAACACGGGCCCGCCGAGCGCGAGCTCCGCGAGCCGGAAGTGCCGGACCATGTCGTCGAGCGTGAACACCTCGCGCGACGCCCCGCCCTCCCCGTCCTTCGGCCCGCCCCAGCCCATGAGGCCGAGGAAGTTGAGCAGGCCCTCGGGGAGGAACCCGGCGTCGCGGTAGTAGAGGAGCGACGTCGGGTTCTTGCGCTTGCTGATCTTCGACTTGTCGGCGTTGCGCAGGAGCGGCATGTGGCAGAGCACGGGGAGCTCCCAGCCGAACCCCGCGAAGATCAAGGCGTGGAGCGGGGCCGACGTCAGCCACTCCTCGGCGCGGATGATGTGCGTGATCTCCATGAGGTGGTCGTCGACGCACGACGCGAAGTGGTAGGTCGGGAACCCGTCCTCCTTGACGAGGACCTGGTCCTGCAGGTCGGCGTGCGGGAACGTGACGTCGCCGCGCAGGAGGTCGCGCACGGTCGTCGTGCCGTCGGTCGGGACGCGCAGGCGCACGACGTGCGGCTCGCCCGCGGCCGCGCGGCGCGCGCCCTCGGCCGGGTCGGCGTCGCGGCAGCGCCCGTCGTAGCGCGGCGTCTCCTTGCGGGCCCGCTGCTCGTCGCGGAGCGCGTCGAGCCGCTCCTTGCTGCAGAAGCAGCGGTAGCCGGCCCCGCGCGCGACGAACAGGTCGGCGTGCTCGCGGTAGAGCGCCGTGCGCTCGCTCTGCCGGTACGGCCCCTTCGGCCCGCCCACGTCGGGGCCCTCGTCCCAGGTCAGGCCGAGCCAGCGCAGCGCCTCGAAGATCGCCTCCTCGGAGCCGGCCCGGTAGCGCGTGCGGTCCGTGTCGTCGATCCGGAGCAGGAACTGCCCGCCGCCCTGCCGCGCGACGACGAGGTTCACGAGCCCCATGTAGGCCGTGCCGACGTGCGGGTCACCCGTCGGGCTGGGGGCGATGCGGGTGCGGACCGGGCGATCGGACATGACGCGGGCCTCCGAGGGCGAGGGCGCGGAGGCTAGCACGGGGGGCGGAGGGGGGAGCTCCGCCGGGGAGCGTGCCTCAGGCCGGGAGGGCGGACTGGGCTCGCGCCAGGGCCTGGGCGGCCGCCTCGGCCGTGGGCGGGCGGTCGTCGCGCCGCTTGCGCGTGAGCGCGCGGATCACGTCGGCCACCGGCGGGGACACGTCGGGCTTCACGGTCCGGGGGTCGGGGACCTCCTCGAGGATGTGCCGGACGAGGATCGCGCCCTGCGACTTGCCCGTGAACGGGACCTGCCCGGTCACGAGCTGGAACAGCATGATCCCGAGCGCGTAGAGGTCGCTCCGCACGTCGAGGTCGTCCTCGCCGCGGGCCTGCTCGGGCGCGATGTAGAACGGCGTGCCCACGGTCGTCCCGGCCATCGTGACCGTGCCCTCGTCCTGGTCGAGGAGCTTCACGATCCCGAAGTCGACGAGCTTGGCCTGCCCGGTCCGCGTGAGCATCACGTTCTCGGGCTTCACGTCGCGGTGCACGACGCCGGCCGCGGCCGCGGCGCCCAGGCCGAGCGCGACCTGCCGCGCGACCTCGAGCGCGCGCGCCTCGGGGAGCAGCCGGTCGCGGCGCAGCACGGCGTCGAGCGTCTCGCCCTCGAGGAACTCGAGCGCGAGGTAGTAGTACTCCTCGCTCCCGCCGAAGTCGTAGGCCCGCACGACGTGGTCGTGGTCGATCCGCATGAGGGCCATGGCCTCGCGCTTGAACCGCTCGAGGTACTGCGTCTTGGCCGCGAGGCGCAGCGGGAGCACCTTGAGCGCCGTCATGCGGTCCGTGAACACGTGCCGGGCCTGGTAGACGACGCCCATGGCCCCCTTGCCCAGCTCGCGCACGATCTCGTAGCCGTAGATCGGGCAGTCCTCGGGGGCGACCTCGCGCGCCGCGGCCATGACGTCGGTGCTCTCCCCGTCGCGCGGCCCGGCCGCCGCGGGCGGGGCCGCGGGGCCGGGCGCCTGCGCGGGCGGGGGCGTCGCGACGAGCGCGTCGGTCTGCACGAGGGTCAGGCCCGCCTCGACGTGCCGGGCCTGCGCCGCGTCGAAGGGCGGGGCCAGGCGCGCGATCGCCTCGCGCAGCCCCTCGGCCGCGCGGGCCCGGGCGGGCGCGAGCAGCGCGTCGGCCTCGTGCTCGAGGGCCTGCGCCTGCGCCGCCGGGACGTGGCCCTGGGCGACGCAGCGCGCCGCGAGCGACTGCGCGAAGCCCTCGCGCCGGACCGCCTCGAACTCGGCCTTGAGTACCTCGGCGCTCGCGAGCCCGCGCACGAACGCGAGCCGGGCCCACACGCGGGCCCGCTCGGCCCGCTCGACGAGCACGGCCTGGTCGCGCGCGGCCCGCGCCTTCTCCGCGTCGAGCAGGTAGCGGGCCCCGAGCGCCCGCAGGAGCGTGGTCTCGCGCCCCGTCCGGGACGACCCGGCCACGTCGCGCAGCGCGATCCAGAGCGTCTCCGGCCCGACGGTGGCCTCTCGCAGGAGCAGGCGGCCGACGACCACGTCCACGTAGCTCGGCACCGGGACCTCGAGCGCGCGAGTATAGCGGGCGCCGCGGCGCGCGGCCCGGCCCCCCCGGACCCGGGCGCGCGGGGCGCCCCTCGCCGGGGGTTCCGGCCGGGCCCGCTCTATACTGGTCGGGTGGCGCTCCGCGGGACCGTGACGAAGCTCCTGGGCAGCACGAGCCTCGTCGACGTCGACGGCCGCGCGGTCGAGTGCGACCTGCGCGCGCGGCTGTTCCGGAAGGAGGGCGTCCGGCTCGCCGTGGGCGACGAGGTCGAGGTCGCGCTCCCCGACGACCCGGGGCCGGCGCCCGCCGGCCCGGCGGCCCCGCCGGCGCCCGCCGGCCCGGCGGCCGCGGCCCGCGGCATGATCGAGGCCGTCCACCCGCGGCGCAGCGCGCTCCGCCGCGCGCGCGACTTCAAGCGCGACCAGGTCGTGTGCGCGAACGTCGAGCGCGTCGTGATCGTGACGGCCGCGCTCGACCCGCCCTACAAGCGCGCGTTCATCGACCGCCTCGTCGTCGCGGCCGAGCGCGACGGGCTGCTCCCCGTGGTCGTCGTGAACAAGCTCGACCTGTGCGACGCGGAGTACGCGCGGTTCGTCCGCCTCGACCTCGACGTCTACGGCGCGCTCGGCTACCCGACCCTCGCCGTGAGCGCCGAGACCGGGGAGGGCATGGCCGCGCTCGCGGACCTCCTGTCGCGCGGGATCTCGGCCGTCGTGGGCCCGTCGGGCGTCGGCAAGTCGACGCTCCTCAACGCGATCTGCCCCGGGCTCCGCCTGCGCACGGGCGACGTGAGCGAGCACGACGGGCGCGGCCGGCACACGACGACCGCCGCGGAGCTCGTGCGCCTGCCCCGCGGCGGCTGGGTGATCGACACGCCCGGGCTGCGCGCGTTCGGCCTGTGGGACCTCGAGCCCGCGCAGGTCCTCGCGGGGTTCCGCGACGTCGCCCAGGTCGCGCAGGGCTGCCGGTTCGGCGACTGCCGCCACGGCGGCGAGCCGGGCTGCGCGGCCCGCGCGGCCGTCGCCGCGGGCGACCTCGACGAGGAGCGGCTCCAGAGCTACCTGAAGCTCCGCGACGAGGTCGAGGCCGAGGCCGCCGCCCGCCAGTCGGCGCGGAGGCGCTGACGTGCTCAGCCAGCGCACGGTCGAGAGGCACGTCGCGGAGGCCCTGGCCAAGGACGAGCGCTGGCGCGTCGTCGTGCGCGGCAGCGCCTGGGTGTGCCCCTATTGCCTCAGGATCGGCGCGCGCGACCTCCGCATGGACGACGCGGTCGACGAGAAGCTCGCGCAGCACTTCCTGCGCGACTGCCCGGCCTGGTCCTACTTCGAGGCCGAGCCGCACCCCGTCGACGACGTGCGCAAGACGGCGCGCCTGCTCGTGTTCAAGGGCCGCGCCCTGCGCTGGCTCGTCGAGGAGCCGCGCTTCCAGGTCCACGGCGAGGACCGGCGCTGGCTGTGCCCCTACTGCCTGCTCGCGACCGACGCGCGCGTCCCGCAGCGCCCGCTCGACGACCCCGAGGCCTGGGGCCCGGCCCCCGAGGAGGACCCGTTCCTCGGGCAGGTCGTGGCGCACCTCGTCGGGTGCCGCGGCTTCGCCCAGGGCGAGGACCGCCTGCGCCCCTACGCCGAGCTCGAGCAGGCGCTCGCCCGCCACGAGCGCGCCCGCGCGACCTCCGGGCGCGAGCCGCGCGGCCCCGCCGAGCGCGCCGCGCGCGGCGACGTCGCGCCCGCGCCG
>JANJTH010000839.1 GCA_024711205.1 Planctomycetota bacterium
GCGGCGGCCGCCGTCGCCGAGTCCAGCGGCCGCGGGCCGGCGACGCTCGACGCGCCGAGGCCGGCGGCGGCGGCGGAGGGGCCGAGGAGCGCCATGAGCGCCCGCTCCATCTCGTCGGCCGACTGGAACCGCTGCTCGGGCTCCTTCGCCATGCTCTTGAGCACGAGCGCCTCGAGCTCCTTGCTGATCCCGGGGTAGTGCTGCGAGGGCGGGATCGGCTCGGTCTTGGCGATCTTGATGACGAGCTTCTTCTCCTCGTCGTCGTAGAAGGGGAGCTGCCCGGTCACGCACTCGTAGAGCGTCACGCCCAGGCTGTAGAGGTCCGAGCGCGCGTCGAGCGGCTTGCCGAGGAGCTGCTCCTTCGACATGTAGATGATCGTGCCGAGCGTCATGCCCTGCTGGGTGAGCCGCTTCGCGTCGACGAGCTTCGCCGTGCCGAAGTCGAGCAGCTTGGCCCGCCCGGACGGGTGGATCATGATGTTCGACGGCTTGATGTCGCGGTGAATGATCTGCATCTTGTGCGCGAACGAGAGCCCGCGGCACGCCTCGACGAACCAGGGCAGGCACTGCTCGGGCGGGATCAGGCCCTGCCGCTGGAGCTTGTGCTCGATGTCCTCGCCCTCGGCGTACTCCATGATGATGAAGCAGCCGCTCTCGTTGTTGATGAAGTTGAGCAGCGAGATGATGTTCGGGTGGTTGAGCCGCGCGAGCGCCTCGGCCTCGCGGATGAACCGGTCCCGCGCCGACTGGTTGTTCACGAGCGTCGGGTGGAGCGACTTGACCGCGACGATCTGCCCGAGCGCGGCGTGCTGGCCCTTGTAGACCATGCCCATGCCGCCCTCGCCGAGCTGCGAGACGATCTTGTAGTCGCCGATCTGGCGCCCGATCAGCGGGTCGCTCACCGAGGACCTCCCGCGAGGCGGCGCGAGAGCTCGAGCTCGAGCCAGGCGTCGTCGTAACGCCCCTCGCCGAGCGCCTTCTCGCCCGTCGAGAACGCCCCGCCCGCCGCGGCGTGCCCCGCGGCGCCGGCGCCCTTGGCCGCCTCGAGCGCGTCGCGCGCCCGCTGCTCCTGCGCCTGCTTGCGCGTGAGGTCGAGCCCCGCGAACGTCCCGCCCGCGCCGATCACGACGCCCAGGAACAGCCCGAGCAGGAGCTTGAGGAACCCGCCGCCGCCGCCCCCGCCACCGCCACCGCCAGCGCCGCTCGGCTCGAGCTGGGCCACGGGCATGGAGGGCTGGGTCGCGGGGAAGGCCGCGGGCGTCGCCCCGCCAGGCGCGGGCGCCGGCGGCGTCGGGACCTTGCCCTTCGCCGCGGCCTCGGCCCGGGCCTTCGCCACCGAGGCCGCGACCTCGTCGGCCGTGAAGGCGGCCGTCACCGTCTCGCGCGGCGTCGCGTCGGTCGTCGCCGAGTCCGTGCTCTTCACCTGGAGGAGCTGGACCGTGATGTTGTCGTGGCCGGCGTACTTGTTCGCGAGGTCGACGAGCTGCTCACAGATCTTCCGCAGGTCGCCCGCGCCGTTGCGCAGCCCGGCGCTGACGATCTGGAGCATCTCCTGGTCGGCGACGAGCCCCGAGAGCCCGTCCGAGCAGAGGAGGAACACGTCACCCGGCGCGGTCGGGGCGTAGGAGATGTCCACGTCGACCGCCGGCTTGACCCCGAGCGAGCGCAGGATCACGTTCTTGTCGGGGTGGTTCTCCATCTCGCTCTTGTCGAGCAGCCCCTCGTCGACGAGCTGCTGCACGAGCGAGTGGTCCTTCGTCATCTGCTGGATCTGGTTGCCGCGGATCAGGTAGCAGCGGCTGTCGCCGACCTGCCCGAAGTACACCATGTCGCGCCGGTGCACGATGCAGGTGACGGTCGTGCCCATGCCCTTGAGCTTGTCGCGGTTCGCGGGCTTGAGCCCCTCCTTGTAGACCGTGTCGTTCGCCGTCTCGATCGCCCGGCGCAGCACCTCCATGAGGTTGCCGTCGGGGTCGGCCTTGTAGGTCTCGATGATCGTCTTGACCGCCAGCCGGCTGGCGATCTCGCCGCCGGCGTGGCCGCCCATGCCGTCGCACACGACCGCGAGCCGCCCCTTGAGGTCGAACTCCCGGTCGTCGTCGGACTCCCAGTAGCCGAAGAAGTCCTCGTTCGCGGTGCGGACCATCCCGACGTGGGAGTGCTGGCCGAGGAGGACGTCGTCCCGGATGCGCAAGGCTACGCTCGCTCGCTCGTGGCGCGGCCGCCGGGCGGCCGCGCGGTGGTCGGGGTCAATGCAGCGGGGGAGGCCCCCCGGAGAGAGGTCGCGCGCGGGGCCTCAGGCGCGGCCCCGCGGCGGCCTCACAGGCACTTGAACTTCATCTTCGTCTGGCCGAACGTCACGGTGTCGTTGTCGACGAGCTCCTCGCGCGCGATCGGCTCCTCGGCGTCGTTGAGGAACGTCCCGTTCGAGGAGTCGAGGTCGGTCAGGATGAAGATCCGCTCGTCGCCCTTGCTCACGAACTTGATCACGGCGTGCTGCCCCGAGATGAACTCGTCGGTGAGCTGCACGTCCGAGCCCGCGTCCGAGCCGATCGTCGTCTTCCCCTCGCGGACCTTGAAGTCCTCGCCCTTGTGCTTGCCGGTGAGGGCCACGAGCCAGCCGACGATCGGGGTCCGCTGCTCCTCCTGGAACAGGCGCGTCTTCTTGACGTTCATGGGGCGGGCGCCTCCGTGCGTGATGCCGTCGAGTCTCGGGGCGATCCGCGCCGCGCCCGGCCCGCGCCCGGCCGACCACCCTCCGGTCGGTCCGCCGCGCCCGGGCCGAGCGCGTCGCTCACAGGCACTTGAACTTCATCTTCGTCTGGCCGAAGGTCACGGAGTCGTTGTCGACGAGCTCCTCGCGGGCGATCGGCTCCTCGGCGTCGTTGAGGAACGTCCCGTTCGCCGAGTCGAGGTCGGTCAGGATGAAGATCCGCTCGCCGTCCTTGTTCACGAACTTGATCGTCGCGTGCTGACCCGAGATGAAGTCGTCCTCGAGCACGATGTTGTTGCTCGCGTCCGACCCGATCGAGGTCTTGCCCTCGCGGATCTTGAAGTCCTCGCCCTTGTGCTTCCCGTTGAGCGCGACGAGCCAGCCCACGACCGGGACCTTGGCCGCCTCGACCATCATCATGGTCTTCTTGGCCGGCTTGGGGGCGGGCGCCGGCACGGGGACGGGCATGGGTGCCGGCTCGGCGGCCGCCACGCTCACGCGCGTCGGCGGGACCGCCGGGCGCGCCATGCGGGAGGGGTCCGGGCAGTAGGGACAGCGGTCCCAGGAAGCCTCCATCACGTGGCCGTTCGGGCACATCTTCGTGCTCATGTCGCCGTCCCCTCCTGCGCCGGCATCTTGGCCGCGGCGCCGCTCGCGGGCAACCCCCACCTGGCGCGCCCGCGCCCGCCGCGCGGCGGGTGCGGGGCGCCCGGGCCCCTCACGCCTCCTGGTAGAACCAGAGGCCGAACATGTTGATGTCGCGCTCGGCCTCGACCGCGACCTGCTTGCACTCGACGGCGTCGCGCTTGACCGCCTCGCCCGAGGCCTTGAACAGCCAGTTCCGCCAGCGGTGCTTGCGGTCCGAGCCGTCGATCCGCCACTCGCCGACGTTCGTCCCGTCGAGCTCCATGCGGGTCATGATCTCGCCGCGCACGAAGTCGATCCGCTTCGCGATCACGACGTCCTTGCCTGGCTTCAGGTTCTTGATCATCCACTTGGACAGGCCGCCGACGTGCGCCTTGCCGCGGGCCGACACCTTGACCCCGTCCGGGTAGGTGAAGGCCTGGTTCGTCGTCCAGTCCTGCTTCGCGCCCTCGATCGCGAACCCGTGGTCGAGCTCGCTGCCGCGGTCGCCGATCGCGATCTGGTCCACGAGGTCGTAGTTCTTCCCGTCCATGAAGATCCGCTTCGGGAGCTCCGAGCGCTCCTTGAGCTGGTCCCAGGTCAGCTCGACCGCGTCCGGCGCCTTCTTCGGCTTCTCCGGCTCGGGCGGCTTCTCCTCCTCGGGCGCCTCCTCCGCCGCGGCCTTGACCGGCTTGGGCGGAGGGGCGGGCTGCGGCTTCACGTTCGAGGCGAGCCGCAGGCTGCCCGCCGCCATGCCCATGCGCGAGATCAGGTTCTCGAGGTCGCTCCGGAGCGGGCGGGCCTCCTTGAGCATGCCCTTGAGGCCGTCGGCGACCTCCTTCCACTGCTCCCACTCGCGGACCCCGTTGAGCTCCGGGAAGCTCGCGTCGACGTCGGCGCGCATCTCCTCGGCGAGCTCGATCAGGAGCCGCAGGCCCTTGATCACCTCGGGCGCGTCGAGGCTCCCCGACTCGAGCATGAGCTCGAGCGTGAGCGCCGCCGCGCGCACGTCGCGCGCCGAGTGCACGCCGTTGCGGGCGAGCCCGCCCAGGGCGACCCGCAGGTCGGTGAACAGCGTGCGCAGGTCCTGCACGAGGTCGGTCCCGACCGTCGTCCCGGTCGTGCCGGCCACGCTCACGAACCGGAGGTCGATCTCGCCCGGGCCCGGGGCCAGCACGTCGCGCGCGTCGGTGACCTCGCGCACCTCGTCGGTCACGAGCACGCGCGCGAGCTCGACCCCGTCCTTCGGGTCGGGCGCCTTCGCCTCGACGTCGATCCGCACGGACTCCGAGATCCGGCGGTGCCCCTTGAACTTGGGGTTCGCCTTGTTGACCACGAAGTCGACCGGCTCGTCGACGTACTTCAGCACGACGTGGGCCGTGGCCGGCAGCGACGGGAGCTTCGCCGGGTCGATCGTGACGATCTTCGGCTCCCACAGGATCAGGTCGTTGCCCTCGCCGTCGATCGCGTAGCCGGGGCTCACGTCGACCGACATGTCACCCCGCCGGCGGCCGACCACGCGGAGCTGCCCCGACCAGCGGGGCACCACGCCGAACCCGTGCAGCATGCGGTTGTGCAGCTTGCGCTTGTCGACGTGGTACCTCTCGCCGCACTCGAAGTCCTCGCTCTCGAGGCGCAGGCCGTGGAAGTGGTTGAGGCGCAGGTAGCCCTTGCGCGTCTCCTGGGTCATGGTGCGGCTCTCCGTCCTCGGTGGGGGGTCTCTTCGGGCGGCCGCGCACGGCCGCCCCGTCGGGCGTCGCTCACGGCTCGCCCGACTCCATGCTGCCTTCGCCGGCCAGCGGGTCGTACGCGGCCGCGTCGTCCCCGTCGATCCACGTGTCGACGCCGATCGTCGAGCTGACCCCGACGGTGAAGGCCGACTCGGCCTCCTGCTCCTCGGGCTCGGCGAAGACGAGCATGTAGTCGGTGTGGATCGGCTTCTCGCGCTCGACGATCCGGTGGATCCGGCGGACCGTCTCGAGGTCGACCTGGTCGATCGGGAGCGGGATCTTGACCAGGAAGGCGTGGGCCCGGTTCACCGCGTGCATGAGCACGGTGTCGACGCCGACCGTGGAGCTGACGCCCACGACGAACCCGTCGAACGGCCACACGCCCTCGATGATCTCCGGGTCGACGCCCGTGAAGATCCGCAGGAACACGCGCAGGCCGCGCGGGGTCCCGCGCAGGTGGTAGAGCTCGACCGCGCGCTTGATCAGGCTGCGCTTCTTCGTCTCGGGCCAGCCCTGCTCGAGCGTGAGCGCGACCCACGAGGCCAGGTAGTCGAGGAACTCGGGCGGGCACTCGTGCGGGTCGAAGTACTCCTCGAGGTGCTCGAGCTTCTCGTCGGTCTGGAACTGCAGGTGCTGGAACACCCACAGGAAGTCCTTCACGAAGCTGCGGCCGGTCAGGTCGCTGCGCTGGTAGAGCTGGGGCAGGTAGCCCACGATCGAGCGGTCCGCGATCGTGACCTCGACCTGCTGCTCGCCGTCGTCGAGGTCGACCCGCTCGCCCGGGCGCGGCCGCTGCCGGACCACGTCGCCCCGCTCGAAGGCCTCGTTCTCGGTCAGCCGGAGCTTGAGCCGGGCCGGGTCGACGCCCGTCAGCGCGAGGATCTTGCGCGCCTTGCGCAGCGAGTAGCCCTCGAGGCGCGGCATGGGCACCTCGCGCTCGGCGAGGGCCTTCTTGAGCCGCTCGAGCGCGGTCTCGCGCGTGCGGGCGTCGAGCTCGAGCCCGTCGCCCGCCTGCAGCGGCCCCCCGCCCCCCCCGCCCGGGGCCTGCTCGCTCACGCGAGCGTCTCCTTCGTGAGCTGCCGCACCTCGACGTCGACGACGTGCACGAGCTCGTCCTCGCCGAGCTCGAGCTGCACCGTCGTGCGCTTGAGGTCCTCGTCGTAGAGCTCGAGCTCCTCGACGAAGTCGACGCCGTCCACGCCCTCGACGACCCGGTAGATGTCCGACTTGTGGACGGCGCGCCCGAACGGCCAGCCCGCCCCGTCGGGGCCGCCGAACAGCGGGTGCAGCGCGTTGCGGATCGCGTCCTCGAGCTGCCGCTTGAGCCGGTCCATGGCCGGGCCGCCGTGCTTGAGCACGACCGTCACGTTGAGCGACAGCTCCTTGAAGCGCGGCTTCGTGACGCGCACGCGCGTCGTCACGAGCCGCCGCTCGTCGAGGAAGTCCTGCACGCGGCGGAGGAGCTCCGGCGCGGGCACCGGCTTCTTCTTGAGGTCGCGCGTCCGCTCCTCCCCCTTGGGGATCACGATCACCGTGACCTCGCCCTCGCGGCGGGGCGTCTTGAGGCAGCGCGCGCGCGCGACGCTGCCGGACGCGCGCACGGCCAGCCACTCGTAGTCCTCGACCGTGACCGCGCGGTAGCGGTGGCGCAGGACCTGCGGGCCGCGCAGCTTCGCCTCCTCGATCGACTCCATGTCGACGCCGCCGCGGGCCTTGTAGTAGTTCGTGACCCGCTCGACGTAGGGGATCGCCTGGCGCATGATCGTGAGCGAGCCCGCGCCCACGTTGCCGACCACGCCGCCGCCCGTCATGTAGCTCTGGGCCATGATCGCGTTCGGCCCGGGCGGCGGGATCATGCCGCGCCGGCCGTCGCCGAAGATCACCTTGCCCGCGACCGGGTCGATCACGTAGTGGCGGTCCGTCGACCCCGAGGCGTAGAAGCTCTCGACCCGGTGCCAGCGGACCCACACCTCGGTCGCGTTGCCCGCCTCGTCCCGCTCGACGAGCACGGCGTCGTCGCCCTCCTCCTGGAGGATCTTGCGCAGGTCGCGCTTCGTCGGCAGGTCCGGCTCGCGCACGATCACCTGCTCGCCCGGGAGGACCGGGAAGCGGGCGAAGGCGTGCTGCTGGTCCGGCGTGCCGTCCGAGTGCGCGAGCGTCTCGTTCTTCACCTCGACCGCGTTGATCGCCGCGACCGAGTTCACGAGGATGTCCTCGAGCACCGGGCCCTTGGCGTAGCTGCCCATCTCGAGCCGGCAGCGCAGCCAGTGGAGCTCCTGCCCGAACTCGCGCCGCGGCTTGCTGTCGGCCGCGCCCGAGACCTCGAGCAGCCCCGAGCGCGTCATGCCGCGCGTGTCGTCGCGCGGCTTCACGTCGACCCAGCGCTCGCCGGTCCAGATCTCCCAGATCGTCCGCTGGCTCGGCTTGAGCCGCTTCTCCCGCTTCTTGCGCTCCGAGGCCTCCTCGGGGAACGGCTCGTCGACGACGACGTCCGTCGTGTCGTCGTCGAGCTCGCCCACCCGCAGGTAGAGCTTCATGGGCTTGTCCGGGAGCGGCGCGTCGAACCCGAGGTAGAGCGCCGGGTGCTCCTCGCGGAACGGCTCGAACGGCTGGAACGAGCGCGCGCCGTCGCGCGCGAGGTCCGAGCGGTCGGTGTAGTTGAAGTCGTTGTAGGTGATGCAGCGCGCGATCGGGTAGGGGACCTGGCTGTAGCGGAGCGAGAGCGCGCGGAACGCCGGCGGCGCGAGCGGGTCGTCCTCGCGCCACACCCAGTTGCCCTCGACGACCTCGTAGCGGCCGGGACGCCCGAAGTCGCCCTGGGCGATCCGGGCCCGGATCCAGTGCCCCTCGCGGCCGTTCACCTCGCAGGCGGCCATCCCCTTGGGGCGCAGGAAGGAGATGATCCCGGTCTGGCGCAGCCCGAGCGTCGTGTCGCGGAACTCGTGGCCGACGTTCTCGGGGACGCCCGCGGGCGTCGCGCGGCCGAGCTCGGTCCAGCGCGACCCGTTCCAGAACTCGTAGACCATGACGAGGTTCTGGGTCGGGCGCGCGGGCGGGTAGAGCGTCGGCTCGGCCGCCACGAGGTCGATCAGGACGCGCGAGTCCTCCTTGCCGAGGCACTCCTCGCTCTGGATGTAGAAGCAGGTGTCGGGCGCCGGCTGCTCGCCGAACGGCAGGAAGGTGCGCGTCCCGTCGAGCGGCACGAACATGTCGCCGGTCGTCCGGGTCAGCACCTCGTCGGCGAGCACCCCCTCGGTCAGGATCTGCGCGGAGGCCGTGATCGCCCCCACGACCGTCTCGTCGTCGTTCGCCGGCAGCTCGATCAGCCGCCCCCGCAGCCAGAAGCCCTCGAGCCCCGCGACCTCGCCCTCGGCGAGGTCCTCGAGCGGCCCGGCGAACGCGACCGCGCGCTGCGTGCGCGACGAGGTGGCCGCCTCCTCGGGCGAGACCTCGGTCGGCTCGAGCTCGCGCCAGCGGTGCCCGTTCCAGTACTCCCACTCGAGGAGCGCCGTCAGCCCCTCGGTCCGGGCCTTCGGGCAGTCGAACACGAGCTGGACCGTGCCCGTCTCGGCGAGCGTCGAGAGCCGCGGGTCCGACAGGTAGAGGAAGCGCTCGATCTCGGTCGCCCCCGCGAACGCCTCGAACGGCTGGCGCGGGATCGCCTGGAGCTTGTCGGTGTTGTCGGCCACCTTGTCCTGGTGGATCGACACGACGCGCACGAGCCGGTTCGGGACCGCGAACAGGTCCTCCTCGGTCTCGAACACGATCGCCTCGCCGTCCTCGTTCGGCTCGGTCGCGACCTGCGTCCCGCGCGGCACCCACGTGCCCGTCGCGCACCCCTCGACGAGGTGGAAGGTGAGCGTGGCCCGCGCCGGCTGGGGCGGCCGCAGCCGCACGCCGATCAGGTCGAGCAGCGTCAGGTAGACCTTCTCGGGCACGCGGTTGAGCCGGTAGAGGACCATCTCGGTCATCCACGAGAACAGCTCGAGCAGCGTGACGCCGGGGTCGCTCGGGTTGAAGTTCGTCCACTCGGGGCAGTACTGCGGGATGAGGCGGATCGCCTCGTCGCGGATCTGCTCGAACGAGCGGTCGTCCAGGTTCGGGGTGGGGAGCATGCCGAGTCCTCTCGCGGGGCGTGCGGGGGGGCCCGCGTCAGGGGCTCTTCTGCAGGTAGAACGGGAAGACGAGGTTGAACACGTTGTTCGTCGCGATCACCTGGTACTCGATCGACGTGACGAGCTTGTTCAGCTCGCTCAGGTCCGCGAACGCGTCGATCTTGAGCGCCTGGATCCGGGGCTCCCACTTCGTGAGGGCCTCCTTGACGTGGTAGATCACGAGGCCGTGCGTGTTCGAGTTGTTGGGCGCGAAGATCAGGTCGTGGACCGCGCAGCCGAAGTCCGGGCGCATGACGCGCTCGCCGAGCGCCGTGCCGAGGATGATGAGGATCGACTCCTCGATGTTCTCCTCGAACTGGGACATGGCGATGCCCTTGCGCCGGTCGAGGTCGACCGGGAACTTCCAGCCGACGCCGAGGAAGCTGCGCCGCGTGTTGTAGGCCGACGCCTTCTTCGCCACGCCTGGGGTCCCTCTCGAGCCGCGTAACGTGAGCCAGGGCGGGCCCTCGCACGCGGCGCGAGACACTACGGCTGCCCCCAGGCGATGTCAAGTCGAGGCCACGCAGAGGTCGAGCGCGCGGCGCGGGGCCCGCCCGGCGGCGCCGCCGTGGCGGCGCGAGCGTGCGCGGTCGGGCGCCGCGCCCGGGCGGCGCGTCGGGCGCTCGGCTTGTTGGCCTCGCGCGGCCTGGGTACGATCGCCGAGGTCGTCCCGCGCGCGCCACGGGCGCCTGGAGTCGGAGTGACCGCGCCCGCCTTGCTGTTCGAGTCGGTCCGGCGGGGGGGGCGCGCGGTCGGACCGCGGCGGCCCGACGCCGACCGTCGGCGCGCGACCGGCCGCGCGGCCCGCGGCTGGGCGGTCCCCGCCGCCCTCCTCCTCCCCGGGGTCCTGGCCCTCGGGGGCTGGGGGCCCACGCGCGCGCAGGACCGCCCGGCGCCCGACCGGCCGGCGCAGGCGCGGGGCGAGGTCGTGCTCCAGGTCGCGTCGGTGCCGACGGACTCGGCCGTGTTCCTGCGCTACGCGGGCGAGCCGGACCGCTACTTCGGCCGCACCCCCGCGCAGGGGGCGCTCGAGCTCGCCGTGGCGCCGGGCGACGCCGAGGTCGTCGTCTACAAGGACGGCTTCGTGTGCAAGGTCGAGCCGCTCGCGCTCCGGCCCGGCGGCGCCGCGCGGCTCGAGGTCCGGCTCACCCCCGACATCGAGGTCCCGCGCGGCCTCGTCCTCAACGAGGTGCCGCTCTACGTCCGCACCGCCGACGAGGGCGAGGAGCTGTTCGTGGCGCTCCTCGCGCACGTCAACCGCTTCTACGTCGAGGAGCAGGACCCCCGCCGCCTGACCGAGGAGGCGGTCGCGACGCTCGTGGGCGCGCTCGACGCGGTGCGGCGCCGCGAGCGCCTCCTCCGCCGCGAGCTCGACCCCGAGGCGCGCCGCCGCTACTACCCCGACGAGGTCGACCTGAGCGGCTACGGGGCGCTCCGCTTCGAGCGCGCCCCGGCCGGCCCGGGCAAGACGCGCTGGACGATCGGCTCGGGCGAGGTGGCCGCCTCGGGGGTGCTCGACGCGAGCCTGTTCGACACCTACCTGCACATGACGCGGCAGGTGTGGGGGTTCGTCAAGCACGAGTGGGACCGGCGCCGGCTCCTCTCGGACGCGGCGATCACGCACGCCCTGATCGAGGGCCTGCTCGCGGCCCTCGACGACGACCACACGCACTTCCTCACGCCCACGGACGTGGCGGAGCTCGACGTCGACCGGGACGGCGCCTTCGGCGGCGTCGGGGTCGTCGTGTCGCTCAAGGACGGCGTGCTGACGGTCGTCACGCCCATGCCGGGGACGCCCGGGGAGCGGGCCGGGCTCCAGCCGGGCGACGTGATCGTCGCGATCGACGGGCAGCCGACCGACCGGATCACGCTCCGGCGCGCGGTCGAGCTGATGCGCGGGAAGGTCGACTCGCCGCTCGAGCTCACCTTCCGGCGCGGCGAGGCGGTCACGACGGTCTCGATCGTGCGCGCGCGCGTCGAGGTCCGCACGACGGCGCACCGCATGCTCGGCGACGGGATCGGCTACCTGCGGGTCAGCTCGTTCATGAGCGAGCGGCTCGACCAGGCCGTGACGGCGGCGCTCGAGGAGCTCTCGGCCAAGGGCATGCGGGCGCTCGTGCTCGACCTGCGCCACAACCCGGGCGGGCTGCTCGAGCAGGCGGCGCGGCTCGCCAACCTGTTCCTGCCCCCCGACCTCGAGGTCGTCTCGACGCGCTCGCGCCTGCCGGGCGAGCCGCGGCGCGGGCTCGTCACCGACGGCAGCGCGCGCAAGTGGTCCGTCCCCATGGCGGTCCTGATCGACGGCGAGAGCGCGAGCGCGTCCGAGATCCTCGCGGGCGCGCTCCGCGACCACGGGCGGGCGGTGCTGATCGGCGAGCGCTCCTTCGGCAAGGGCTCGGTCCAGCGCGTGATCCCGCTCGAGCCCTACGGGTGCGCCGTCGCGCTCACCGTGAGCCTCTACCACCTCCCGAGCGGGGCGACCCCGCACAAGGTCGGCGTCGCCCCGGACGTCGTCGTGACGCTCTCCGAGGAGGAGGCCGCGGCGGTCGCGCGCGCGTCGAACTACACGGTCGAGGGCGAGCAGGTCGACGCGCAGCTCGCCGAGGCGATCCGGCGCCTGCGCGGCAAGCCCTGAGCGCCCTCGAAGGGATCCTCGGCGCAGGCCGCCGCGAAGCCAGCGGCGTCGCCTGCGTGGCGGGAGCACCTCGAGCACTCCTGGAGGGACCGTGAGTCGCGACCCACGAAGCAGGCGGCGTCGACGGCGAGCGCGGCCGAGCCGGCGACTTCTTCGAGGGCTCCGAGGTGATCCTCGGGCGGCGGGCGCGCGGCCCGGGTCAGGGCGGCGCGTCGGGGCCCCCGGCCTCGTAGCGCTCGAGGAGGCGGTAGAGCGTCGTGCGGGGGATCCCGAGCTGCCGGGCCGCGCGCGCCTTGTTGCCGCCGCAGGCGCGCACCGCCGCGAGCACGAGCTCGCGCTCGACGTCGCCCAGCGTCCGGCCGCCGAGCGCGCCGGGCGCGGCCGCGACGCCGCGACCCGCCGTGATCTCCGGCGCGAGGTGGCGCGTGCTCACGCGGTCGAGGCCGAGCGCGGCGAGCCGACGCGCCTCGTTGTCGAGCTCGCGGACGTTCCCGGGCCAGGCGTAGCCCGCGAGCGCGGCGGCGGCGCGCGGCGAGAGGCGGGGCGGCCGCGGGCGGCCCGCCCGGGCGAGGAGGTGGGCGAGGAGCGGCTCCACGTCCTCGGGGCGGGCGCGGAGCGACGGGACCTCGAGCCGGAGCACGTCGAGCCGGAAGAAGAGGTCCGCGCGGAGGGCGCCCGCGGCGACGAGCGCGCGCAGGTCGCGCCGCGAGGCCACGAGGAGGCGAGGGCCGAGGGCGCCCGCCTCCTCCCGGCGCCCCGGTCGGGCGCGCGCGGCCGCGTCGAGGCGCCGGGCGAGCGCGGCCTGGAGCTCGGGCGGGAGCGCCGCGACCTCGGCGAGGAGCCCCGCGCCGCGGCCGGCGCGCGCGCAGGCGTCGCCGCCCGGGCCCGGCGCCCCCGGCGCGGGGTCCGGGGCGGCCCCGAGCGCGCGCGCGAGCGCGTCCGCGGGGACGCCCTCGCAGGGGACGACGACGAAGGGCTGCCCGGCGCGCGGGCTCCGGGCGTGCAGCTCGCGCGCGGCGGCCTCCTTCCCGGCGCCCGCCTCGCCCAGGACGAGCACCGGGTCGGACGACGCCGCGGCCCGCTCGATCGCGGCGTAGAGCCGCTGCATGGGGGCGCTCCCGCCCACGAGGCCCCCGAGGCGCAGGCGCGGCGGGCCCGGCGGCGCCTCGGGCGCGAGCTCGTCCGAGGGGGGCTCACCCGCGGCGCCGGCCGCCGCGCCGCCCGGCGGGCGAGCGCCCGCCGGAGGCAGATCGGAAGAGC
>JANJTH010000778.1 GCA_024711205.1 Planctomycetota bacterium
GCCGGCATGCGGCTCCGGGTGGGGTTCGCCGGAGATGTCCTGGCCGGCGTCGAGGTCCTGGTGCCCACGCCACTGGCCGACCACCCTCACCATCCGGAACCCTTCCGTCGGGCGCTCCGGGAGCCCGTGCCGGGGCCGGAAGCCGAGCGCGGCGCGGGCCCGCTCGGCGCTCGCCACGAGCGCCGGCGGGTCGCCGGGTCGGCGCGGCCGGTCCACGGTCGCCACGGGGCGGCCGAGCGCGGCCTCGACCGCCGCGACGACCTCGCGGACCGTGTGCCCGCGGCCGAGGCCCACGTTGAGCACCTCGAACGCCCCCTGCGCGGCCGGCTCGCCCGCGGGGCCGGCGCACACCCGGTGGAGCGCCGCGACGTGCGCGCGCGCGAGGTCCTCGACGTGGATGTAGTCGCGCTCGGCCGTGCCGTCGCGCGTCGGGAAGTCGGTCCCGCACACCTCGACGGGGCGCCCCGCCGCGGCCGCGAGGAGGACCGAGGGGATCAGGTGCGTCTCCGGCTCGTGGACCTCGCCCAGGTCGCCGCCCGCGCCGGCGCCGGCCGCGTTGAAGTAGCGGAGCGCGAGCGCGCGCAGGCCGTGCGCGCCCGCGTAGGCGGCGAGGACCTGCTCGAAGGCGAGCTTCGAGGCCCCGTAGGGGTTCACGGGCGCGCACGGCGTGTCCTCGTCGAGGGGCAGGCGCGCGGCGACCCCGTAGACGGCGCAGGTCGAGCTGAACACGACGCGGCGGACGTCGTGGCGCAGGAGGCCCTCGAGGAGCGCGCGCCCGCGCTCGACGTTGACGTCGAAGTAGGGGCCCGGGTCGCGCACGCTCTCGGCGACGATCGCCCGCCCCGCGAGGTGGACCACGGCGTCGGCGCCCGGGAGCGCGCGCGCGAGCGCGTCCGGGTCGCTCACGCAGCCCTCGACGAGCGGGACGCCGACCGCGCGCACGAGCCAGCGGTGGCCCGTCGAGAGGTCGTCGAGGACGACCACGTCGTGGCCCTCCTCGAGCAGCGCACGCGCCACGTGGCTGCCTATGAACCCAGCTCCACCGGTCACGACCACGCGCATGGCGTCCTCGACGCTACCGGACGGCGCCCGCCGTGTCAGCCGTCTCCCGCGCGCCGCGCCGCGTCAGCCGCGCCGCGCCGGCCCCTGGCGCTGGACTCCGGGGGGCCCCTGTGGCAGGCGGCCGTCCGCCCGGCGCGCCGGCGCGGGCGGGTCAGATGCGGGCCCCGAGGACGAAGACCCAGAGCAGGAAGAAGGCCGCGACGGCCGCCATGACGCCGACGGCGCCGCCGTAGAGCAGGGCGACCACGCCGAGCTCGAGCGCGCGGTGGGCCAGCGCGGCGAGGCCGAGGACCCCGAGGCCGATCGTGAGGCGCGCCGCCGCCTCGCGCCGGGACGTGTCCCGGAACCCGCCGCCCGCGAGGACCGCGCCGTCCTCCGCCAGCGCGGCCTCCCAGCCGATCCGCGCCTCCCGCGGGGGCGGCAGGGCGCGCCACCCCGCGCCGTCGTGGAGGGCCAGCGCGCCGCCGCCGAGGACGGCCAGGACGTCGCCCGAGGGCCCGGGGACGAGCCGCGCCCACGCGGCCGGGGCGGGCAGCGCGCCCGCGTCGCTCCACGCGTCCGCGCCCGGCCCGAGCCGCCACCCGCGGACGGCGCCGTCCTCGTGCTGGACGAGCGCGAGCAGGTCCCCGGCGCTCGTGCGCGTGGCCGCCCGGAGCCGGTGGTGGAGCGCCCCGGCCTCGACGCGGGGGAGCGCCGGGAGCGCCGTCCCCGGCGGCTCGAGCGCGGGCGCGCAGGCGCCGGCGCTGGCCCGGAGCCACGCCCCGTCGGGCAGCGCGTGCCACGAGGTGTCGGGGAGCGTCGGGTGCGTCCGGGGGGCCGGCGGCAGCTCGGTCGTGGCCTCCCACCGCGCGCCGGACCACCACGACCCGAACGGGGAGGCCGTGGTCGAGACGAGGAGCCGACCGCCCGCGCCCTGCCACATCCGCGCGACGGGCTGGCCGCCCGGGCTCTCGAGGGCCTGCCACGCCGTCGCCCCGCGGGCCAGGCGCTCGAGGCCCGCGGCGCGCCGCGGCTTGCGGAGCGTCCGCGCGAGCACGGACGCCGCCGTCGCCAGCATGAACAGGAAGCCGAGCGCGCCGCCGACGGCGAACGAGCCGAACGTCCCCAAGCGCCACCCCTCCCCGTCCCCGCGGCGCGGACGCCGCGGCGCCGCGCAGGGCGCCGACTGTAGCCCCGCCGCCGGCGGCGGGGCGGCGGCCGCGGGGAGCGTCAGCCGGGGGCGGCCGGGTCCGGGTCGCCCTGCTCGCCGCGCGCGAGCTCCCGGGCGAGCCGGTCGCCCGCGTCCTCGCGGGTGCGGGGCGCGACCAGCGTCCAGTGGTAGGGCCAGACGTCGCGCGCGTGGCGGGTGCGGACGAAGCGGCGGTGCACGAGGAGCTCGCGCGCGGCCTCGACGGGCAGCCCGTCCGCGAGGTCCGCCTCGAGCGGCGCGTCGCCGTCGACGTTGAACCAGAGCGCGTCGGGCGTCGCGTAGTCGCGCCGCGCGGCCGTCCCCCACTGCGAGTGGCTGCCCGAGCCCATGGAGGGGTCCTCGGTGCGGGGGCCGGCGCGGCGGTAGGTGAAGTGGAGCGTCGCCTCGGCGACGAGCCGCGGGTCGAGCCAGCGCCGGCCGGCGCGGACGACGACGCCCGAGCGCAGCACGAGGAGCTCGCCGAACACGAGCGCGGGCCAGCAGACGTCGACGAGCACCGGCGGGGCCTCGTCGCAGTCGTCCGGGACCACGTCGACCAGCTCGTGGAAGAACGGGTGGAAGCGCGTCCAGAGGAGCCCGGCCGCGCCGAGGCCGGCGCCGAGCGCGAGCAGCGCCTCGACCTCGTGGCCGGGGCGGGCCACGAGCAGGTCGAGGAGCCGCGTCGCCGCGTACAGCGTCCGCAGGTCGTCGAAGCAGGCCGCCCGCGGGGGCGCGTCCTCGAGCCGCCGGAGCGCCGGCGGCGCGAGGCGCACGTCGGGCTGCCGCTCGACCCACGCCGCGACGCCGGCGCCGTCGAGCTCGTCGAGGAGCTCGTGGTACAGCCCGCGCAGCGCCTCCTCCGCGCCCGGCGCCGGCTCGATCGGCGGGCGGGGCGGGGGCCCCACCGGGACCGACCGCGCGCCCCCGCCGCCCTCGAGGAGCGCCTGCGCGGTGCGCGCGCGCGCCTCGATCGACCAGGGCTCCACGCGCCACGCCTCGAGGCACGGCGCGAGCGCCGTCGCCGCCGGGTCGTCGAGGGACGCGGCCAGGCGTACGGCCTCGCGGGAGACCTCGCCCGCGCGCACGCGCTCGGCCAGCGCGCGCCCCCCCGCCCGGTCGGTCAAGCGCGCGCGGCCCGCGCCGCCGCGAGGACCTCCGCGAGGACCTCCGGCGGGCAGGCGTAGGGCGGCTGCCCGGTCGCGAGCAGGTCGGCCACGGGCTGGTCGAAGCCCCCGCCGCCCTGGGCGTAGGCCGGGACCCCGGGCCGCGGCTTGTCCGCCCCCCACCAGCGGAGCAGGCCCGCCCGCGCGTCGAGCTCGACGCCCCACTCCGAGGTCTCGGTCTCCCAGCTCCACCGGCGCGTCATGGCGCGACTCTACCGCGGCCGCCGCGCGCGGCCGCGAGGTCGGCGAGGTAGCCTCCCCCCGCCGCGACCGCAGCGCTCGCCGCCCCGCGTCGCCCGCGGGGCCGCGGCGCCGGAGCGGTCAGGACCCGCATGCACCCGCGACCGCCGTTCGACCCGAGGACCGAGCTCCGCGCCGTCCTCCACGACCTGGGGCCCACGCCCGGGGGCCGGCCCGGCGCGAGCGGCGCGCCCGCGCGCCACCAGCGCATGAGCGTCTTCCTCGACGGGGTCGAGCGGATCGACCACGGGCTGGTCGTCGCGGGCGGCGACCCGCTCGTCGCGATGCGGTCGTGCCCCTGCTGCGACCTCTTCGAGTGCGAGCTCGTCGAGGGCTACGCCGCGAGCGTCCGCCGGTTCGGGCCCTACGTGCTCTGGCTCACGTCCTGGTGCGAGCACCACGCCTTCACGCTCGAGCGCTACCAGGAGGCGTTCGGCGGGGACGTCGGCCTGCTCGAGCCGCCGGGGCCGCGCGACGCCCTGACGTTCGAGGACGTGACCCCCGCGGGCACCTACCGCTGCCCGGACGGCCGGCTCCTCGCGTTCGACGTGGCGCGCGCCCCGGAGGAGCCGCTCGCGCGGCTCGCCGCCTGGCGCGGCGGCCCCCACCCCGGCCTCGAGGCGGTGCCCCCGCCCGAGCGCGCGGTGGAGCTGCCGAGCGTCGTCGCGGGCGCGCCGTCGCTGTGGGTCGACGAGGCCCCCCGCGCGGACGGCCGGCGCGCCGCGTACCTGCCGGGCGTGTTCCCGCTCCCGGTGTGGCTGGCGGGCCCCGACGTGGAGGCGGTCGTGGCGGCCGCGCTCGGGCCGGCGGGGCGACCGCCCGCCTGACCTCCGCCCCGCCCCCGGACCGGCCGCGGCGCGGCCCCCGCCCGCGGCGCCGTCGGGTTCGGCCCGCGGGCTGCGCCGGGGCCGGGTCGTCGTGGTAGGTTCCCGCGCATATCCCGACCGGAGGGCCGTTCCGACGCCGGACGGCCCTCGGCGTTCCGGACGGCGTGAAGCGAGGCGAGACCCGTGGGCAAGAAGCCGATGAAGTTCGTCCAGACCAGCGGAGGGGCGTTCATCCTCCTGCCGCTCGAGGCGCGGAAGGCCTGGGAGGGCGCGGGCGGCGACCCCGACGACCCGAAGAGCCACTACGCGAAGACCCGCCCCTTCGCGGGGAAGATCGGCACGCTCAAGGTCGGGTCGAGCACCGCGCTGATCCTCGGCAACCCCGACGAGACGGCGTTCTGGCCCCTGCCCGAGCAGGGCGGCGTGTTCGTGCAGCGCGCCGCCGGCGAGGACGAGGAGGAGCTCGCGGAGGCGATCGAGGAGGCGCTCGCCGCCCCGGACTGGACGCCGTCCGAGGTCGCCTTCGAGGTGGGCGACAAGGGCCGGCTCGCGCTCATGGACTCCTACGACACCTACGCCGACACGGAGAAGGAGGACCGGATCGAGGTCGCGCTCCCGCCCGGCCGCTACGCGGTCGACGTCCGCGAGGTGAAGGACGACGACGAGCTCGACCTGCGCCTGATCCGCGTCCGCCTGGCCTGAAGCACGCGCGCGAGGGCTGGGCCCGGCGGACCGCCCGGCGGGAGGTCCGCCGAGCACGGCCCGAGCGCGGCGTGGACACCACGCGAGCGACGCGCCGGCCCCGGCGTCAGCCCGCCGCCCGCCCCTCGAGCTCCGCGAGCGCCGCGAACAGGGCCGCGCGCGCGACGTCGGGGGGGCCGTCGGCGGCCGCGGCGAGGCGCTCGAGCGCCGCGTCGAACGCGGCGCGTGCCGGCGGGGGCGGGCGCTCGACGCGCAGGACCTTCGGGTGGTCGGTCGGCGCGCCGGCCTCGCCCTCGTCGAGGAGCCGCTCGTGGAGCTTCTCGCCCGGGCGGAGGCCCACGAACGCGACCTCGACGTCGCGCCCCGGGACCAGGCCGGACAGGCGGATCACGTCGTGCGCCAGGTCGAGGATGCGAACCGGCGCGCCCATGTCGAGGACGAAGGCCTCGCCGTCCCGCCCCATGGCGGCCGCCTGGAGGACGAGCCGGCAGGCCTCGGGGATCGTCATGAAGTAGCGGGTCGCGTCGGGGTGGGTCACGGTGACCGGGCCGCCGGCCTCGACCTGCGCGCGGAAGATCGGGACGACGCTCCCGCTCGACCCGAGCACGTTGCCGAATCGGACCGTGAGGAGCCGCGTCGGCCCCGCCCCGGCGAGCGCGTGCAGGCAGCGCTCCGCCAGGCGCTTGCTCGCCCCCATGGCCGAGGTCGGCTGGACCGCCTTGTCGCTCGAGATCAGGACGAGGGCCTCGACCCCGCGCGCGAGGGCGAGCCGCGCGAGGGTCCGCGTCGCGAGCACGTTGTTCTTGATCGCCTCGCCCGGGTTCGCCTCCACGAGCGCGACGTGCTTGTGGGCCGCTGCGTGGAACACGACCGCGGGACGGGTCGCCTCGAACAGGCGCCCGAGCCGCGCCTCGTCGCCGACGTCGGCCAGGTGCGCCTCGACGGGCGGGCCGCCGGGCGTCGCCGCGAGCGCGCGCTCGACCTCGAACAGGGCGTTCTCGGCCCGCTCCGCGCACACGAGCCGCGCGGGGGCGAGCCGCGCGAGCTGGCGGCACAGCTCGGCGCCGATCGTCCCGCCCGCGCCCGTCACGAGGACGACGCGCCCGCGGACGAGCCGCGCGACGGCGGCCTCGTCGAAGGCGACCGGCTCGCGCCGCAGGAGGTCCTCGATCGAGAGCGCGCGGAGCCGGGCCGGCGGGGCGGGGGCGCCCTCGCCCGCGGCGTGGCCGGGGAGCACGCGCGGCGCGAGCCCGGCCCGCTGGCAGGCCTCGAGCGCGCGCCGCGCGACCGTCCCCGGCGCGTCGCCGAGCGTGAGGAGCGCCTCCTCGACCCGCAGCGCCGCGGCGACGCGCGGGAGGTCGTCGACCGCCCCGAGCACGGGGAGCCGGTGCACGAGGGTCCCCCGGCGGGCCGGGTCGTCGTCGAGGAACCCGACCGGCTCGAGCGCGAGGTCGGGCCGGGCGGCGAGCGTCCGCGCCGCGGCGAAGCCGGCCTCGCCCGCGCCGATCAGGATCGCCCGGCGAGGCGGGCGCGGGGCGGGGTGGTGCCCGCGCCGCTCGGCGAGGACGCGGCGGAGGACGCGGGCCCCGGAGACCCCGACGAACGCGAGCAGCGCGTCGATCCCCAGCACACCGAGCGGCAGCGCGGCGAAGCGGGCGGACGGGGCGCGCTCGAGCGCGGCCCCCGCCGCGAGGCGCGCGGCCACGAGGATCGTCGCGCTCGCGCCCACGGCGCCGAGGATCCGCAGGACCTCGGGCAGGCCCACGAACCGCCAGGCGAAGCGGGGGACCGAGAACAGGTGCAGCGCGCCGTACTGGAGCGCCACGACGTAGGGCGCGGCGACGACCGCGCGCTCGAGCATGTGGGGGGGGACCGCGCCGTCGAACCGGAGCGCGAAGGCGACCCAGAGCGCCGCGAGGAGGACCGCCAGGTCGGCGAGGAGGCCGGCGGCGCGGTGGACGTAGGGGCCGCCGTTCACGCTCGCCCTCGGTCGCACGGTAGCGCCGGCGCCGTCGCGGCGACAAGCGGCGGCGTCACGCGCGCGACCGGGCGGCGCGGCCGTGCGCCGCGACGAGGTCCTCGAGGTGCCGCAGGTAGCGGGCGGCGATCGCCTCGCGCGTCGCGTGCGCGAGGACCCAGGCCCGTCCGCTCGCGCCGAGCGCGGCGCGGCGCGCGGGGTCGTCGGCGAGCGCCCGGAGCGCGGCCGCGAGGGCCGCGCCGTCCTCGGGCGGCGTGAACACCCCGGCGCGCGCCTGCTCGCAGACGAGCGCGCGCGCGACCCCGTCGATCGCGAGCAGCGTCGGGCGCGCGCAGGCCATGTAGTCGAAGACCTTGTTCGGGTAGACGGTGCGGAACGTGGGGTTGTCCTGGAGGACGGCGAGCCCGAGGTCGCAGGCCTGCACGAGCGCGGGCATGTCCTCCTTCGGGACCGGGCCCAGGAACTCGACCTGCTCGAGCCCGCGGCGGCGCGCCTCCGCCTCGAGGGCGGCGCGCTCGAGCCCGTCGCCCGCCAGCGCGATCACGACGTCCCGCCGGTCACGCAGGTGCTCGGCCGCGTCGAGGAGCTGCCCGAGCGCGTTCGCGCGCCCGTGGGCCCCGGCGTAGAGCGCGACGACGCGGTCGCCCCAGCCGCGCGCGCGCCGGACCGCGTTGTCCCGGGGGCCCGGCGTGAAGCGGGCCGCGTCGGCCGCGTTCGGGACGTAGAGGACGCGCTCGGGGGCCACGAGCCCGCGCCGCAGGAGGTCCTCGCGGAAGGCCGGGGTCAGGACGGCGACCGCGGTCGCGTCGCGGCAGGCCCAGCGCTCGACCCCGTAGAGGAGGCGCGTGAGCGGCGAACCGGCCCGCAGGACGCCCGTCGTCACGGCGCTCTCGGGCCACAGGTCGCGGACCTCGAACACCCAGGGCGCGCCGCGCCCGCGCACGCGCGCGGCCAGCCAGCCCGGGAAGGCGGTCACGAGCGGCGGCGAGGTCGCGATCACGACGTCGGGCCGCGCCGCGCGGAGCGCCGCCGTGCACGCCGACAGCGTGAAGGTCGCGAACGCCCCCATGCGGGCCCGGTAGCCGCGGGCGTAGGCGGTCGGCACGCGGCAACGGAGGACCTCCACGGCGCCGTCGCGCTCGCGGGCGACCCACCGCCCGCGCAGGTCGGGGGGGACCTCGCCGGCCGCGTGGTCGAGGGCGCCCGCGATCACCTGCACCTCGTGACCCGCCTCGGCCCACAGGCGGGCCAGCTCGTTGAAGCGCGACCCGCCGGGCTGGCCCGGGCGCAGGTAGTACTGGTGAACGACGAGGATCCGCACCGGCGGCCACGCTACCGCGCCGACGCGCGGCGGGTGCGCCCGGGCCCCGATGGTGCGCGGTGCGCCCGTCGCCCGGAGGCGGGCGCACCGCGCCGCGCTCGACGTCTCGTCCGCGCGCGCGCTCGTCCGCGCCGGCGCGCGTCGTCCTGGCGCGCCCGCGGGCGCGCTCGTACGCTGCGGCGCGTGGGTCGCGTCCACCTGTCGCCGCCGCACGTGGGGGAGCTCGAGCGCGCGCTCCTGCTCGACGCGTTCGACTCGAACTGGATCGCCCCGCTCGGGCCGCACGTCGACGCGTTCGAGAGCGAGCTCGCGGCGCGGGTCGGGGTGGGGCACGCGGCGGCGCTGTCGTCGGGCACGGCCGGCCTGCTGCTCGGGCTCGAGCTCCTGGGCGTGGGCCCGGGCGACGAGGTCCTCACGAGCACGCTGACCTTCGCGGCCACCGCCAGCGCGATCGTGCAGCGCGGCGCGCGCCCGGTGTTCCTCGACGTGTCGCCCGCCACGTGGACGCTCGACCCCGCGCTCCTCGCGCAGGCGCTCGACGACCGCGCCCGCGCGGGCCGGCTGCCCCGCGCGGTCCTCACGGTCGACCTGTACGGGCAGTGCTGCGACCACGACGCGATCGCGGCCGCGTGCGCCCGCCACGGGGTCCCGATCCTCGAGGACGCGGCCGAGGCCCTCGGCGCGACCTACCGCGGCCGCGCCGCCGGCGCGCTCGGCGCGCTCGGGGTGGTCTCGTTCAACGGCAACAAGATCGTGACGACCGGGGGCGGCGGGGCGCTCCTCTCGGACCGCGCCGACTGGATCGCGCGCGCGCGCTACCTCGCCGCGCAGGCGCGGCAGCCGGCGCCGCACTACGAGCACACGGAGCCGGGCTACAACCTGCGCCTGAGCAACCTGCTCGCCGCGGTCGGGCGCGGGCAGCTCCGCGCCCTCGACGAGCGCGTCGCGGCGCGGCGCGCCCACAACGCCTTCTACCGCGAGGCGCTCGGGGACCTGCCGGGGCTGACGTTCATGCCCGAGGCGGACTACGGCCGCGCGACGGCCTGGCTCACGTGCGTCCTGATCGACCCCGCGGCGTTCGGGGCCGACCGCGAGGCGGTGCGGCTGGCGCTCGAGCGCGAGGACATCGAGGCGCGGCCGGTCTGGAAGCCCATGCACCTCCAGCCCGCCTTCCGGGCCCACCCCGCGGTCGGGGGGCGCGTCGCGGAGGGCCTGTTCGAGCGCGGGCTGTGTCTGCCGAGCGGCTCGAGCCTGTCGACGGCGGACCGAGGGCGCGTCGTGAACGTGCTCCGCGCGGCGGGGCGCGGCGCGTGACGACGCGGCGCCTGGCGATCGTGGGCGCGGGGGGCTTCGCGCGGGAGCTGGCCTGGCTCGTCCGCGAGCTGAACGCGGGCGACGGCCCCGCCCGCGATGACCTGCGCGGCTTCGTGGTCTCGGACACGGCCGCGCTCGGCCCACGCGACGGCCGCGCCGAGGTCCTGGGCGACCTCGACGGGCTCGCGCGGGGGGCTGTCGGCGCCGGGGCGACGGTCGGGGCCGGCGCCGTCGGCACGCGGGACGTCCCGCCGGGCGCCATCGTCGTGGGCGTCCCGGCCCGGCCGCTCGCGCGATGAGCCGGGCTGGCGCGCCGCGCGCTCCTGGCGCAGGCTGAGCGGAAGGGGCGGGGGCGGCTTGCAGGACGCGACGTACGTCGGGGACGAGGACGACGACGAGGCGCCGCCGGCCCCGCCGGCCCGCCTCGCCGCTCCGGTCGACGCGACGTTCGTCGGCGACGACGACGACGACGACGTCCCGCCCGCGCCTGCGCCCGCGCGCCCGGCCGCCCCGCCCCCTGCGGCCGTGGACGCGACGTTCGTCGGCGACGACGACGACGAGGAGGAGGAGCCGGCCCCGCCCGCGCACGCGCGCCCGGCCGCCCCGCCCCCTGCGGCCGTGGACGCGACGTTCGTCGGCGACGACGACGACGACGACGAGCCGGCCCCGCCCGTGCACGCGCGCCCGTCCGCCCCGCCCCCTGCGGCCGTGGACGCGACGTTCGTCGGCGACGAGGACGACGAGGAGGAGCCGGCCCCGCCCGCGCACGCGCGCCCGGCCGCCCGGCCCCCTGCGGCCGTGGACGCGACGTTCGTGGGCGACGAGGACGACGACGACGAGCCGGCCCCGCCCGCGCCCGCGCGCCCGCCCGCCCGGCCCGCGGCGTCCGTGGACGCGACGTTCGTCGGCGAGGAGGACGACGAGGAGGAGCCGGCTCCGCTCGCGCCTGCGCCCGCGCGCCCGGCCGCCCGGCCCGCCGCCGCCGTGGATGCGACGTTCGTCGGCGACGAGGACGACGAGGAGGAGCCGGCTCCGCTCGCGCCTGCGCCCGCGCGCCCGGCCGCCCGGCCCGCTGCGACCGTGGACGCGACGTTCGTGGGGGAGGAGGAGGACGAGGAGGAGCCGGCTCCGCTCGCGCCTGCGTCCGCGCGCCCGCGCGCGCGGCCCGCGGCGACCGTGGACGCGACGTTCGTGGGCGACGACGACGACGACGAGGAGCCGGCTCCGCTCGCGCATGCGCCCGTGCGTCCGGCCGCCCCGCCCCCTGCGGTCGTGGACGCGACTTTCGTGGGGGACGAGGACGACGAGGAGGAGCCGGCTCCGCTCGCGCCTGCGCCCGTGCGTCCGGCCGCCCGGCCTGCCGCCGCCGTGGACGCGACGTTCGTGGGCGAGGAGGACGACGAGGAGGAGCCGGCTCCGCTCGCGCCTGCGCCCGTGCGTCCGGCCGCCCGGCCTGCCGCCGCCGTGGACGCGACGTTCGTGGGCGAGGAGGACGACGAGGTCGACGAGCCGCCAGCGCCCGCGCCCGTGCGTCCGCCCGCGCGGCCCGCTGCGACCGTGGACGCGACGTTCGTGGGCGAGGAGGACGACCTCGAGGCCCCAGCGCGCGCCGCGCCGGCTTCGAGCGCGTCGTTCCAGGCCGACGCGACCTTCGTGGGGGAGGACGAGGACCCGGGCGCGCGGACGGCGGTCGGTCCGGCGGACGTCGGCCGGGGTGCGTCGTTCCAGGTCGACGCGACCTTCGTGGGCGAGGAGGACGAGCCGGAGGCGTCGCCGCGCACCACCGCGCGCCACCGCGCCGACCCCGACGCGACGCGCCTGGAGGACGAGGAGGTGCCGGCGCCCGAGGCCCGGACGGCGTCGTCGACCGGGGCGCGGCTCGACCCCGAGGCGACGCGCCTCGGCGACGAGGAGGGCGCGCCACGAGGCTTGCGCGACGACGCCCCCGCGCCGACCGACGCGACGCACCTCGACGAGGAGGCGCCCGGCCCGCCGACGGCGCGCGGCCCCGCGGACGCGGACGCCACGCGCCTCGGTGAGGAGGACGACGGCCCCGGGGCCTCGGCGCCCGTGGTCCTGCGCCTGGGGCGCCCGCCCTCCGGCCGCCGGCCCGTCGCGGTCCCGCCCGACGGGCGGACCCTGCCCCCGCCCCCGGGTCCGCTCGTGGGCGCCGCCGGCGGGGCGAGCGCGGCCGACCTCGAGGCGACGCGGCTCGAGGCGCCCGCCGCGCCGGGTGGGTTCGGCCTCCCCGACACGAGCTTCGGCGCCTCCCCGGCGCCCGCGGGCGGCGCTCCCCCGCCGCCCGACGAGGCGCCGACCCTCGGGGATCCCGCCGCCGCCGCGCCGCGGCCCCCGACGCGTCAGCTCACGAAGAAGCGCAAGAAGGCGGACGGCGCCGCGGGGCCCGGCGCGACGGGCGGCGCGCCCTCGGGGCCAGCCTCCACGAGCGGCGCGCCCTCGGCGACGGACTCGTGGTTCGCGCCGAGCGGCAAGACGCGCGCGCAGGGCTCCCAGGGCGACGGCGGCGCCGGCGCCGCCGGCGGGCGCGCGACCGGCCGCACGCGCGGGACGCTCCGCTCGATCCGCGAGGGCGAGTTCGAGAAGCTCTACGCGGGGAAGTACCGCCTCCTCAACGAGATCGCGCGCGGCGGCATGGGCGTCGTGCATCGCGCGCTCCACGTCGACCTGAACCAGATCGTCGCGCTCAAGGTCCTGCTCGCCGGCGCGACCGCCACGGCGAAGGCGCGCCAGCGCTTCCTGTTCGAGGCCCAGGCCGCCGCCCGGCTCAAGCACCCGAACATCCTCCCCGTCTACGACATCGGCGCCGACGGTGAAGAGCTCTACTTCACGATGGCCTTCGTCCAGGGCAAGGACCTGAAGGAGCGCCGCAAGGAGTTCGGCCGCGAGAAGCTGCTCGAGATCATGATCCAGGTCGCGGACGCCGTGGCCTTCGCGCACCAGCGCGGGATCATCCACCGCGACCTCAAGCCCGCGAACATCATGCTCACCGCGGACGACGTCCCGCTCGTCATGGACTTCGGCCTGGCGAAGGAGATCGACGCGGCCGGCAAGGAGGAGGACCTCCTCGAGAGCGAGCTCGCCCAGACGAAGGCCGGGACCGTGCTCGGCACGCCGTTCTACATGTCGCCCGAGCAGGCGTCGGGCGAGACCGACGCGATCGACGTCCGCACGGACATCTACACGCTCGGCGTGATCCTCTACCAGCTCTGGACCGGCCAGCTCCCGTTCGCGTCCGAGTCCACGCCGCAGCTCATCCTCGAGATCCTCCAGAAGGAGCCGGTCCGCCCGCGCGAGCTCGACCCGTCGATCCCCCAGGACCTCGAGGCGATCGTGCTCAAGGCCATGGAGAAGAGCCCCGCCGCGCGCTACCAGTCCGCGGCCGCGCTCCGCGAGGACCTCGAGCGCCTGCGCGACGGGCTCCCCGTCTCGGCGCAGCGCGCGACGGTCGGCTACCGGCTCCGGAAGTGGGCCCGCCGCAACCGGGCCCGCGTCGCCGCGGCCGCGGCGCTCCTGGCCGTCGTGCTCGCGAGCGGCGGGTGGGTCGCGCACCAGGCGCGCGCGCGCGCGCTCGAGGCGATCGCCCGCGCGGAGGCCAGCCTCGAGGGCCTGGCCCGCGAGCAGGTCGCGGCCGAGGCCGCGGTGGGCAGGCTCCTCGCGGGCGAGGGCGGGCTCGCGGAGCGCCGCGCCGAGGTGGCCCTGCTGCGCGGCCGCCTCGAGGCCGACGACGGGCTCGCGCGCCGCCTCGAGCGCGCGCGGGGCCCCCTCGAGGAGCACGTGGCCGGGCGGCCCC
>JANJTH010000821.1 GCA_024711205.1 Planctomycetota bacterium
CCGAGCGCGGCGCCGGCGGCCGCGAGGGCGCGCAGGGTCGCGGTCGGCACGCCCAGGCTCGCCAGGTCGCGGGCGGACACCCAGCGCGCGCCCGGCGGCGCCGAGACGCCCTCCCCGGACGCGCGGAAGGTCGCGATCGCCCAGGTCCGGTGCGTGAACGCGTGCACGGCCTCGCCCCGGGCCGCGGGCCGGCCGCGGACCCCGAGCCCGCGGGCCAGGGCGGCCGCCGCGCGCGCGGGGCGCTCGTCGCCGGGCTCGAGCTCGCGTGACGGCAGCTCCCACAGCGCGCCGAGCAGCCCGCCGGGCGGACGCTGCACGAGCAGGAACGCCCCGTCGGCCCGCTCGACGAGCAGGGACGCGCGGCGCACGACGGGGACCTCGCGCGCGCGCGCCGGCGCGGGGAGCCGGTCCTGGGCGCCGAGCGCGCGCGCCGCGCAGCCCTCGGCCACGGGGCACGCGTCGCAGCGGGGCGCGCGCGGGCGGCACACGGTCGCGCCGAGCTCCATGAGGGCCTGGTTCACGTCGCCCGGCGGCGCGTCGGCGAGGCTCGCCGCCGCGAGCGCCCAGAGCTTGCGCCTGGCGGCGGCCCGCGTCAGGTCGCCCTCGAGCGCGAACCGACGCGCGAGCACGCGGGTCACGTTGCCGTCGACGACGGGGAGCCGCGCGCCGAACGCGATCGAGAGGACGGCGCCCGCCGTGTAGCGACCGACCCCGGGCAGGGCCGCGAACGCGCCCGGGTCCGCGGGCACCCGGCCCCCGTGCTCCGCCACGACCCGGCGCGCGGCCTCGTGGAGCGCGCGCGCGCGGCGGTAGTAGCCCAGGCCGGACCAGGCGGCGCGGACGTCCTCCTCGTCCGCGCGCGCGAGGGCCTCGACCGTGGGGAACCGCGCGAGGAACGGGCCCCAGCGGGCGAGCACGGTCTCGACGCGCGTCTGCTGGAGCATGACCTCGCTGACCCAGATCGCGAACGGGTCGACGACGTCGCGCCAGGGGAGCGCGCGCTTCGCGGACGCGAACCAACGCAGCAGCGGCGCGCTCGCCGCGCGGGCCGCGAGCGCCTCGCCTGGCGTGAGGTCGGGCAGGGCGATGCCGGGCGGACCACCCTGGGCGCTCGTCGGACGGGTCACGCCCAGACTCTACGCCCATCCACCGACGCCTCGAACAGGGAACGACTTAGGCCGAACGATCGTTCCACGAGCGTCCCGGCATCCGACGTGCTTTCGTGCCGCAATTCGTTTCGCAAAGAGTCCACGGCTGGACCGGGTTCCGTAAAGAACTCGCTTGAATCGGGTAAAGCGAGCCGGCCGGTCTGGCCTCCCCCTTGCGTGACTCCGGTCGAGGGAGAACGTCATGCGCACCGTCGCACTCGCCTTCGCCGTCGCGCTCGGGCTCGCCCCGCTCGCCTGGGCCCAGCCGGTCCCCGGCGCCCGGCTCGAGCCGGCCGAGGAGGCGCGGGTCCGGGCCGACCTGCGCCGGCTCAAGAGCGAGTACGCGCGCTACGACCTCGGCGCGACGGGCCTCGAGGGGATCTGGCAGGTCTCGCTGACCCGCACGCTGGCGCGCTCGGGCGGCCGGACCGAGGTCACGCCGGCGGCGGGCGAGTGGATCCTGACGCGCTCGGGCGCCGACGTGACGATCGCCGGGCGCCTGATCCTCGCCGGCCGCACGACGGGCAAGTTCGAGGCGCGCGGGGCGCTCGGGGCCGACGGGACGCTCGCGCTCCCCTACAAGGCCACGGTCGCGGGCGAGGGCGAGCTCCGGCTCGAGCGCGACGGCGACGGGCTGCGCGTGCGGCTCGCGGGCAAGGTCGGCGCCGACGACGTGCGCGCCGAGGGGACCGCGGCCCGCGCGGTCGGGTCGACGCGCGCCGAGCTCGAGGCCGAGCTGTTCGCGCTCGGGGCGCGCCTCCAGGCCCATCGCTACCCGCGCCCGGCCCCGACGCGCGCCCAGACGAACGGCGGCCGGGTCGGGCTGCGCTTCACGCCCTCGGCCGAGCACGACCCGCAGGGCGTCGAGGCCGACGTCGTCCGCCTGATCGGGGCGGCCGAGCGCACGATCGACCTCGCGGTGTTCGAGTTCTCGATCCCGCGCGTGGCCGAGGCCCTCGTCGCGGCGCAGGAGCGCGGCGTGCGCGTGCGCATGGTCTACGACTCCCGCGAGGACGGGCAGCCCGCGCTCGAGCACCTCAAGGCGCGCGGGGTCCCGGTCCGCGGCGACCAGCGCTCGACCTACATGCACAACAAGTTCATGGTGATCGACGGGAAGACCGTGTGGACCGGGTCCACGAACATGTCGCCGAACGGGGTCTACATCTCGGACAACGCGGCGCTGACCTTCCAGAGCGCCCCGCTGGCGGCCCAGTACACGACCGAGTTCGAGGAGATGTTCGTCCACGGCCAGTTCGGGACGCGCTCGCCGGCGAACACCTCGCGCGACTGGATCCGGGTCGACGCGAGCACGCGGGTCCAGGTCTTCTTCGCGCCCGAGGACAACGCCATGGACCGCCTGATCCAGGCCGTCCGCGGGGCCCGCCGCTCCGTCAAGGTCCTCGCCTTCGCCTTCACGTCCGAGGCGCTCTACCAGGCGCTCGTCGAGCGGATCCAGGCGGGCGTCAAGGTCGAGGTCGTGTTCGAGTCGCTCCACGCCGGCTGGCGCCAGACGAAGACGGGCCCCCTCCACGCGGCCGGCGCCTCGGTCCGCTTCGACAAGAACCCGGACGCCATGCACCACAAGGTCGTGGTCATCGACGACCGGATCGTCTGCACGGGGTCGTTCAACTTCTCGGACGGGGCCGACCGTCAGAACGACGAGAACCTGCTCGTCGTCCAGAGCGCGGTCCTCGCCCGCGCCTTCGCCCGCGAGTTCCGGGCGATCTTCGACGTCTGCGACCCGAACGACCCGCGCCTCGCGACCTCCGGCATGGCCGGCCGCAACCCGGACGGGAGCCTCTCGATCATCGATGCGATCGGGGGCGAGCCCGAGCCGGGGCCCTGAGCGACGCGCGAGGGCCGTGCCCGGCAGACCGACCGGAGGGCGGTCGGCCAGGCGCGGGCCGAGCGCGGAGTGGACCCGAGCGCGCGGCCCTCAGGCCGAAGCGCGGCGGCGGCGGCGCTCCGCGACGCTGAGCAGGTCGGGCGGCAGCTCCTGCGGCGGCTCGGGGCGGTCCGGGTCGAGGTCGTCGGGGCCGCGCGGCGCATACACGTAAGCGCCGCGGTCCGGGTCGAAGTCCTCGCGGGCGCCGCGGGCCGCGAGCAGGCCCGCGAGCGCGTCGGTGAGGGCCGCCTCCGGCAGCCGCGTCGCGGCCCGGAGCTCGTCGAAGGTCGCGCCGGGGCGGCGGGCCAGGGCGGCCGCGAGGCGGCGCGCGTGCTCGCCCACCTGCGCGTGCTCGAGCGCCCGCCCCGCGCGGCGGGCGAGCACGATGAGCCCGCCGATCACGAGGCACGGCGCGGCGAGCCCGACGAGGAACACGCCGGCGAGGAACGACGCGAAGGAGGTCGCCTTGACGAGGGTCGCGATGCCGAGCGCGGCGATCGTGGCGCCGACGAGGAGGACCGCGACCTGGAGCCGCCGCATGGACCGATCCTACCCGGGCGCGCCCCGAGGGAGCGCCCGTCATGTGGGGGTTGCGAGCGAGCGCGTCGCTCTCCAGACTAGGGGCCGGTCGCGCGGCGCGCCCGCCGCGGCGGGCGCGCGCGCGTCCCCGACGCCGACCGTGGAGACGACCTTGAGCCCTGCGACCCCCACGACCTCGGGACGGGCCGACGCGGCCTCGCCCCTCGCCGACCACGACCTCGCCCGCCGGCTCCGCCGGCTGCCCGTCCCGCCCGAGGCGCTCCCGCGCCTGGTGCGGGTCGTCGCCGAGGAGGTCGAGGCGGCGCTCGAGGCCCGACAGGACGACGCCTACTCGGCCGACGAGATCCTCGCGGCCGGCGGCGACGAGGCCCTGCTCGGCCGCCTCGAGGCGGCGCGCGCCGAGCGGCGCCGGGTCGAGCGCGTGCGCGCGCTCGGCCTCCACCGACTGCCCGCCGAGGCCCTCACGAAGGTCCTCGAGGCCGCCCGCGCGGCGAGGAGCTGAGCATGCCCTTCCTGCAGTTCCTGAACGGCTCCCGCGTCGACGAGTTCGAGGAGCTCAACCCGGCGGCCTCGCTCGTCGTGGGGAGCGCCGACGACGAGGGCGTCCACATCCGGCTGCCCGACCCGGGGATCGAGGCGCGGCACTGCCAGGTCTACCCGGGCAACGACGCCTTCTGGCTGCAGGACCTCGGCGCCGGGCGCACGATCCTCCACATGAAGGCCCTCAAGGCGGGCGTGGCGGGGCTCGCGCCGAACGACGTGTTCATCCTGGGGACGACGTTCGTCCGCTTCGTCCTGGCCCGCCCCGCGGGCGCCGGCGGCGGCGCCGCCAGCCCGGCGGCAGGGGGCGCGTCGACGGCCGAGCTCCAGCAGGCGCGCGCCGAGGTGGCGCGGCTGACGGCCGAGCTCGCGCAGGCGCGGGAGCGCGCGGGGCTCGTCGACGGCCTCGAGGCCGAGGCGGCCCGGCTGCGTGACGCCCAGGCCCGGAGCGAGCAGGAGACGGGGGCGGCGCGCGAGCGCGCGGCCTCGCTCGAGGCCGAGCTCGCCGGGGCGCAGGCGCGGGTCGCCGCGCTCGAGGGCGAGGTCGGCGGCGCGCGGGAGGCCGCGGAGGAGGCGAGGACGGAGGCCGCCCGCGAGGTCGCCGCCGCGAAGGCCGACGCGGAGCGCGCGGCGGAGGAGGCGCGGGCGGAGGCGGCCCGCGCGGCGGAGGAGGCGAGGACGGAGGCCGCCCGCGAGGCGGAGGCGGCCAGGGCGGAGGCGCAGCGCGCGGCGGCGGAGGCGGAGGCCTCGGTCGGCGCGACGCGAGCGGCCCTCGAGGCGCTCCGCGCCCGCGAGGAGGCGCGCGGCGACGACCGCCTCGAGGCGCTCCGCCGCGCCTCGGACCTCGCGAAGCTGCTCGACGCGCTCGCGCTCCCCGAGCCGGTCCGCGCGCGCCTCGAGGCCGCGATCGAGCAGGCGGTCGACCCCGCGGCGCTCCCGCGCCCCCCGGGGGCCGGCGTCCCCCACCCGGCGAACCCCAACACAAAAACCGCCAACCGGCCCCCCCCGACCCCCAACCGGACCCCCAGCCCCGCCCACCACAAACCCAAATGACAGCCCCCCCGGCGCCCCCCCACACCCGACTAGCCCCCCCCCCACACACCCC
>JANJTH010000852.1 GCA_024711205.1 Planctomycetota bacterium
CTCTGGGTCCGACAGTCCAGTCGCGGGGGGGGGGGGGGGGGGGGGGCGGGCCCCGGGGTGTGGGGGGCCCCCCGGGCGGGGGGCGCCCCGCGGCCCCCCCCCCCGCGCCCCCCGGCGGGGGGCGCCGCCGCGGCCGCCCCGGCGCCCCCCGGCCGCCCCCCCCCGCCCGGGCCCGCCCCCCGCCCCCCCCCCCCCCCGCCACTGGACTGTCGGACCCAGCGGGTCCGTCGACGCTCGAGTTAGGTCGACAGCCACCCACGCTGGTAGCTACACATACCGGATCACCTCCTTCGTCCGTCGGTCCAATCCCGGCCAGCCACCCTACCAAGCAGCCCCCGGGCCGAGGGAACCAGCCCGCACCACGTTCGCGCGGGTCCGGAAGCGGAGACGACCGAGGGTCGCCTCCAGGTGCGGTATAGCAGCGCCGCGTGGTTCGCGCTCGTCGGAGACGGGCCATGCGCCGTAACCAGCGTATGAGCAGGCGCTTGTGGCAGATCCGGAAAAACGACACCGCGCGCCGACCGGACTCCGGCAGGCGCGCGGCGACGGGGCGGGGCCCGGAGGCCCCCGCCTAGAAGATCGTGTAGATGAACGGGGCGATCGCGGAGCCCTCGGCGAACACGATCACGGCGCCGATCAGGAGGAGGACGGTGACCACGGGGGCCAGCCACCACTTCTTCTCCTCCTTGAGGAACAGGAGGAACTCGGCGAACAGGGAGTCGTTGAACTCCTCCTCCTGCTCGGCCGGGGGCTGCGCCTGCGCGCCCGCCGCCTCGGGGGCCGGCTTCTCGGCGAGCTTCGTGGTGTCTTCGGACATGGGTCCTCCTCGGATCGTTCGGCGCATGTTACGCCGCAGCGCGTCGCGCGCCAAGGCAAATTCCACCGGGAGCGCGCCCCTGGCGGGCGGGTAAGATCCGGCCCACGAGCGTCATGAAGCGATTCTACGTCGAGACCTACGGCTGCCAGATGAACAAGCTCGACTCCGAGCTGGCCGAGCAGGCCCTCGCGGAGGCGGGCTACGCGCCGACCGACGACGTGCGGGCCGCGGACGTGATCGTGCTGAACACGTGCAGCGTGCGCGAGCACGCCGAGCACCGCGTCGTGTCCCGCCTGGGTCGGCTCAAGCCCGGGGGGGCCCTGCGCAAGGAGGGGGCCGTCCTCGCGCTGATCGGGTGCATGGGCCAGCGCGAGGGCGAGCGGCTGTTCCAGGTCGCGCCCCACCTCGACATCGTGACGGGGACCAAGGAGTTCGTCCGCTTGCCCCAGCTCGTCGACGAGGTCACGCGGACGCGGCAGCGGCTCGCGGCGGTCGACCTGTCCGAGGAATTCGACTACGTGCGCGATCCGCGGCACCGCGCCGAGCGGCACCGCGCGTTCGTGACGATCATGCGGGGCTGCGACCTGCACTGCACGTACTGCATCGTCCCCACGACGCGCGGCGGCGAGGAGAGCCGGCCGCTCGCGCAGGTGGTCGACGAGGTGCGCCGGCTCGTCGACGACGGCGTGGTCGAGGTCACGCTGCTCGGGCAGACGGTGAACTCGTGGGGCAAGCAGCTCCCCGGGGCGCCGGACCTCGCCGACCTGCTCGCGGCGCTCGACGCCCTGCCGGGGCTCCTCCGCACGCGGTTCATCACGTCGCACCCGAACTTCTTCCGGAACGGCTTCTGGGAGCGCGTGCGCGGGCTCAGGACGTTCTGCCCGTTCGTCCACGTGCCCGCGCAGAGCGGCTCCGACCGCGTGCTCAAGCGCATGGCGCGGCTCTACACGACGGCCGCCTACCGCGACATGGTCGCCGAGGCGCGGGCCGCGGTCCCCGACGTCGCGCTCGCGAGCGACTGGATCGTGGGCTTCCCCGGCGAGACCGAGGCGGACCACGAGGAGAGCAAGGCCTTCCTCGAGGAGGTCGGGTTCGCCCAGAGCTTCGTGTTCAAGTACTCGCCGCGGCCCGGGACGCCGTCCGAGCGCCGGCTCGACGACGACGTGCCCGAGGCCGACAAGGACCGGCGCTGCAACGAGCTGCTGGCCGTGCAGGACCGCCTCGCCGCGGCGCAGTGCCAGGCCGACGTCGGCCGGACCCTCGAGGTCCTCGTCGACGGCCCGAGCAAGACGAACGAGGCCCGGCTCTCCGGCCGCACGCGCCGGAACAAGATCGTCGTGTTCGAGGGGCCGGCGCACCTGACGGGGCGCCTCGTGCCGGTCGAGGTCGAGTGGGGCAGCACCCAGACCCTCTACGGCCGCCTCGCCGACCGCCCGGCCGACGACGCCGCGCCGGCGCCCCGGCGGCCCCTCCCGGTCGTGTCGCCGGCCTGACGCCGGCGCCGGGGGGCCTGCCCCGCGGGCCGGCCCGCTACAGCCGGACCTCGCGGATCCCCTGGCGCAGCGCGGCCAGCGCCGCGGCCAGCCGGTCTCGCTCCGTCGGCGCGCCGACGCCGGCCTCGAGCCGCGCCGCGACGTCCTGCTCGCGCGCGCGCGCGGTCTCGGTGACGTCGGCGAGCAGCACGAGCGCGTCGGCGCCGAGCCCCTGCGCCACGGCCTGGGACAGGCCGTATGGGTCGACCACGGGCGTCCCGCCGGCGGCGTCGACCGCCACCGGCGCGAGCACGAGCACGAGGCCCTCCTCGAGGAGCCGGCGGAGACGCTGCGCGTCGACGCGGGCGCGCTCACCCGAGGCGACGAGGCCCAGGTCGACGCCCGAGAGGCCGCAGGCGGGGATCCCGTCGAGGACCAGGCGCGCGACCAGGCCCTGGTTGAGCCGCCCGCGCGTGGCGGCGGCGTCGCCGCAGGCCTCGTGGACGAGGACGACCCGCTCCCCGGCCAGGAAGCGCGCCTTGAGGTTCGCGCTCAGCGCCGCGACGCGCGCCGGCTCGAGCCAGGCCTCGCCGCCCACCTTGAGGACCACGGTCTTCAGGGTCCGCATGGGCGGGCGCCGCAGGCGGGCCGAGATCGGCCCCTCCCGGGTCGCCGTCGTGGTCGCACCCCGCTCGCCGCGCTCGAGGTCCATGGCTGCCTCCCCGTGGATCGCCTCGAGAGCGCGGTCACCGCGCGCTCCCGGGTCGTTTCGCCGATCCGCCCCGGGGTCCGAAACAGCAAAGACGATGCCCCCACGCACCGTCGAAAAATCGACGCGTTGGAGCCATGAAGAAATGGCTTATGGCCACCCGCGGGTGTCAGTCGGCCGTCAGCCTGACGACCTGACGTCGACTCTTCACCGCTTCCTGACGTCCGCCAGGATCGGCTCCCATGCCCGTTCCGAGTCCGGAGCAGCGCCCCCGCGCTCGCGCGATCCGGCCACCGTCCGACCTCTGATTCTCGGGCGGGAGGAGGTGGGCGCGCCAGCGCCCACCTCCTCCCGCCCGAAGATCAGTCGGCGAACTTGACGCCCACGCGCTGCACGAGCTTGCGGGCGTACTGATCGAAGGCGGCCTCGACCGCGGCGATGTCGTCGATCTGGTGGAACGTGTCGACGTAGATGTACTCGAGCCGCGCGCCCTGGCGGGCCGCGTCGTCGAGGCCGAACTCCTTGAACTTCTTCAGGTAGCCGACGAAGACCTCCTTGAGCGGGGTCTTCTTGCCGTTCACCGAGACCTCGAGCCCGCCCTCCATGAAGAAGTGGGCCATGAGCCAGGCCTGACCGTACTTGAACGACGCGTTGCCCGCGTAGAACTCCTGCGGCGACTGCCCCATGATGTCGATGAACCGCAGCTTCTCGGTCTTCCAGGTCGCCGCGAGCCCCTGCATGCGGCGCTTGAGGAAGCTCCCGATCGCGCCGCGCTCCTCGATGTCCCCCGTCCGCGAGAGCTTCGTGCCGCCCATGTATTCGGCCAGGCCCTCGTTCGCCCAGAACGGGAACGACAGCATGTTGCCGTGGGCCCACTGGTGCATGCCCTCGTGGTACAGCACGTGGAGCGCGTCCCAGCTCTGGAGGTCGGTCGCGGGGTCGAGGAACAGGAGGAGCTGGCCGGACCAGGGGTTGAAGTGCCCGCCGGTGTTCTCGGACCGGTCGTTCGTCGTCTCCTCGGAGTAGGTGTAGTAGCCCTCGGCCTCGGCGAACACGAGCACCGAGGAGCGGCGCTTCGGCGCGTCCGGGTTCACGAGGAACGGGAGCGCCTCCTCGTAGCGGTGGCGGATCGCCTCGAGCTGCGCGGCGAAGCGCTCCGCCTCCTCGACGCAGTCCGTCTCGACGACGTAGTGCTCGGTCTCGACGCGCTTGCGCTGCGCCCAGGCCGGGCCCTCCGCGAGCGCGCGGACCTGCCGCATGGTCTGGAGCACGAACGGGTCGTTCGGGCCGAGGACGTCGGCGAGCTCGAGCGTGCGGTACGCGTCCCGGTACTTCCCGTCGTGGACGTCGAGGTTCGCCTGCACGAGGTAGCACGGCCCGTAGTCGGGGCGGAGCTCGAGCGCCTTCGCGAGCGACTCGCGGGCCTCGTCGACCCGGTTCAGGCGGAGCAGCGCGCTCGCCTTGAGCGCGTAGGCCTCGTAGAAGTCCTCGACGCCCTTGATCGCCCGGTCGCAGCGGAAGACGGTCCCCTCGGGGTCGCGGTTCGCCCAGTAGACGCTGTAGAGGTACGCGGCGGCGTGGTAGTCGCCGTCGCGGTTCATCGCGTCCTTGAACTTCTCGATCGCGCCGCCGAGGTTCCCCTGCGCGAGCAGCCCGCGGCCCTGCTCGACGAGCCCGACGATCGCGGGGTTGATCCCCTCGAGCGCGACCTCGTCCTCGGCGCTCGTCTTCTGGAACGCGACGGGGATCGCCGCCCCCTGCTGGCCGCGGTTGCGCTCGAAGTCCGCGACGGCGCGCGCGAGCTCGTTGGGCGCCGACGCGAGCGTCCGGTCGGCCCACTGCTTCGAGAGCGTGCCCTGGACGTCCACGTCGTCGAAGCGCGCCTTGCCGGGCGCCCCGCGGCTGCCGAGGAGGAGCTCGATGTCCCCCTCCCAGTCGAGCTCGTGGCTGAGCGCGTCGCGGTCGCCGATCTTGACCGCGACCGCGAGCTTGGCGCCGTTCACGCGCAGGGAGAGCTTGACGCGCTCGCCCGGCGACGCCCGGACCTCGCTCGAGGTGAGCGCGCCCTCCCGGCCGCCCGAGAGCGGCAGGAGCTCGGTCTTCTGCCCGAAGACGACGACGAACAGGCCGGCGCCCTCGCCCATGAACCCGACGGCGGGGGCGGGGCTGTTGCTCCCGAGCGTGACCTCGAGCGTCGCCTCGCGCTGCCAGATGCCGCGGATCTTCACGGCGCCGACCGGGAACGACGTCCCGCACTCGAGCTGGCCGCCCGCCAGCTCGGCCGTCATGCCGTCCTGGAGCGGCTTGAAGTCGAGCCCCTCCTGCGGCCGGTCGGCGTCGAACTTCCAGATCACCCGGGCCGCCTCGCCCGGCTTGACGTCGGACTTGCCGCGGAACAGGCGGACCAGGTGCCGGTACTGCTCGATGTCCGGCGTGCGCTCGCGCAGCCCCGCGTCCCGCTTCACGGCCTCGTCGAGGTGCCGCTTGGCCTGGTCGAACAGGCCACGCCGGAGCGCGTAGAGCCCGAGCCCGTGGATCGCCTTGGGGTCGCTCGTGTCGATCGCGAGGGCCTTGACCTTCTCGCCGAGCTCCGGCGGGCAGTTGCCCCAGCCGAAGGCCTGCTCACCCTTCGGGCCCTTGACCTTGAACCCCTCGTCGCCGTACTCGGTGACGACGTACTCGCCCCCGTCGTGGCGGATCTTGGCCTTCTTCGTCGCGGCGACCACGCGGGCCGCCTCGGCGTCGAGGAGCTTCTTGCGCGCGGCGAGGCGGTCGGCCAGCGTCTTCTGCGCGGCGGCGAGGTTGCCCTGGGCCGTCCGGGCCCGCTCGCGGGCGGCGAGGCGGCGCTGCTCGTCGCCGCGCGTCTTGATCTCGCGCTCCTGGCGCGACGGCAGCGGGAGCTCATCCGGGTCGACCGGCCCGTCGAGGCCCCCGAAGTCGATCCCCCTGATGTCGTCGATCTCGCTCGCGAGGGCCGCCTTGTCGTAGGCGTCGCCGAGGAGCTCGCGCGCCTCGCGCTTGAAGCGGTCGACGAGCCCCGTGTTCGCGTGCTCGTAGTCCCGCCCCTCGACCTTCCTGACCAGCGCGACGAGCGCGTCCTTGTCGCCGCCCTTCGCCGCCGCGAGCGCCCGGTCGAGCTCCTCCTGGACGGCGAGCATCTTGCGGTAGCGCTCGATGTCGCGCTTGCCGACCTTCTCCCAGTCGGGGAAGGAGCGCATCTCCGCGGGGTAGGTCTCGAGGAGCGCGATCGCCTCGTCGTACTTGCCCTCCTCGGACAGGTCGTAGGCCTTGCCCGAGAGGCGCTCCATGGCGCGCTCCGCCTCGAGCTTGCGGTCGGCCGGCGAGAGCTCCCGCGGCGCGGGCGTCGGGGCCGCGGGCGCCGCCGGGCTCGGGTCCGCGGCGACGGGCGAGGGCGACGGGTCGGCCGGCCTCGCGGGCGTCTCGACGCTCGGCGCGGCGGCGACCTGGTCGCCCCGCTGCGGCTTCGACCCGCCCGAGAGCCCGAACATGACCGCGGCCCCGAGCAGCAGCACGACGAGGCCGCCGAGCGCGAGGAGCGGGGCCTTCGAGGGCGGCTTCGGCCCGGCCTCCGCCTCGGTCGCCTTCCCGCCCTTCACCTGCGCGAGCGTCCGGCGCTTCGTCGTCGGCTTCGCGGCCGCCTTGGGGGAGTCCGCCGGCTTCGTCTCCTGCTTCGTCTGGCGCTGGGAGTCGAGCTCGATCGTCTTGCCGAGCTTCGCCTTGGGGCGCTCGGCCTCCGCGGCCTCGTCCTCGGCCTCCGCGGCCTCGTCCTTGGCGCGCGCCTTCTTGTCCGCCTCGGCCTCGGCCGGGCGCGCCTTCCTCTTCTCCGTCTTCTTGGCCTTGGCCTCGGCGTCGGCCTTCTCGGCCTTCTCGGCCTTCTCGGCCTTCTCGGCCTTCTCGGCCTTCTCGGCCTTCTCGGCCTTCTCGGCCTTCTCGGCCTTCTCGGCCTTCTCGGCCTTCTCGGCCTTCTCGGCCTTCTCGGCCTTCT
>JANJTH010000849.1 GCA_024711205.1 Planctomycetota bacterium
GCTCTTCCGATCTGCCCGCCCTCGTCGCCGCGCGCGCCGCCGCGGCGCGCGCGCTCGAGCTGGCCGGCGAGGCGCGGCGGAAGATCGAGCGGCGCCTGCAGCTCTCCGACCTCGAGCAGCGCCGGCTCGCGCGCGCGCTCGAGGTCCACGGCGCGCTCGCCCCCGACGTCCCGCCCCTGGCCCTGCGCGGGCCGCTCCTGATCGGGCTCGACGTGCTCACGATCGGCCAGCACGTCGACTTCGCCCCGGGGGTCGCGGCCGCGTTCCCGGACGATCCGGACGTCCAGCTCGCCGCGTGCAAGCGGGTCTTCGGCGCGGAGACCCCCGCCGACGCGGCCCGGTTCGAGGCGATCGCGCGGCGCGCCCACGCCCTGTGCGTCCGCCCCGACCAGCGCCTCACGGCGCTCCTCGTCGTCACGCGGGCCCTCAGCATGCAGGCGCGGTTCGCCGACGCGCTCGCCCTCGAGCCCGCGCTCACGGCGCTGCGCGCGGAGGTCGATCGGGCGGGCGCGCTCTCCCTGGGCGAGGTCGGCGAGCTCACGGGCCAGCTCCACCTCGCGGTCGGGATCGCGCTGCGCGGGCTCGGGCGGCTCCCCGAGGCGCTCGCCGCGCTGGAGGAGGCCGGGCGGTTCCCGGAGGTCGTCCACGGGGACGCCGCGCTCGAGCGCGCCCGCACGCTCGCCGCGCTCGGGCGGCCCGGCGCCGCGCTCGACGCGTGCGCGGCGCACCTGCTCTCGCGCGGCGACGTGCCGAGCCCGCGGACCCAGGCGCTGCTCGAGCTCGCCTGGAAGGTCGGGACGGACGTCGGGCGCTGGCGTGACATGGAGCAGGTCGTGGCGCGCGGCCTCGCGAGCGAGCGCCCGAGCAAGGCGCTGTGGCAGGCGCGCGCCGCGCTGCGCCTCGCGCGCCTCGGCGACCACGCGGGCGCCAGGGAGCTGCTCGGGCGCGTCCGCCGCGAGTCGCCCGGCACGGTCCGCCTGCGCGACGAGACGCTCGAGGGCGTCGCCCGCGGCGACCCGGCCGCGCTCGACGAGCTGGCCCGCGCGCTCGAGGCCGCGGCGGCCAGCTTCGCGGGCGAGGAGTAGCGCGGGCGAGGCGTCGCGGGCCCGCGTGGTAGCCTCGCGCCCCGTGACCGCCCTCGACCCGACCGCCGGACCACCGGCCGCCGCCCAGCCGGCCGCCGCTCCGCCGGCCGTCGCTCCGTCGCCCGCCGCGCAGGCGGCCGCCGGCGCCGCCCTCCGCGTCCGGCGGCTCGGGATCGACACCCGGCAGGAGGCGGTCGTCTACCTGCACCGCGAGTGCCCGGTGTGCCGCTCCGAGGGCTTCGAGGCGCAGTCGCGCGTCCACGTCCGGCTCGACGGCGCGTCGGTGACCGCGACGCTCAACGTCGTCACGGGCGACCTCGTGGCCCCCGGCGAGGCCGGGCTGAGCGAGGTCGCCTGGCGCCGGCTCGGCGCGGAGGAGGGCGCGCAGGTCGTCCTGAGCCACCCGCCCCCCGTCGGCTCGCTCGCGCACCTGCGCAAGAAGATGGCCGGCGGGCGGCTCGGCCCGCGCGCCATGGAGCAGGTGATCGGCGACGTCGTGCGCGGCCTGTGGTCCGACATGCACCTCTCGGCGTTCGTCGCGGCGTGCGCGGGCGGCGGGCTCGACTTCGACGAGGTCGTGAGCCTCTCCGAGGCCATGGTCGGCGTGGGCGAGCGCCTGAGCTGGGGCCGCCCGCTCGTCGTCGACAAGCACTGCGTGGGCGGGCTGCTCGGCAACCGGACGACGCCGATCGTCGTGGCGGTCGCGGCGGCGCACGGGCTCACGATCCCGAAGACGTCCTCGCGCGCGATCACGTCGCCCGCCGGCACGGCCGACGTCATGGAGACGCTCGCGCCCGTGCACCTCGACCTGGCGCGGATCCGCCAGGTCGTCGAGCGGGAGGGCGGCTGCGTCGTGTGGGGGGGCAGCGTCCAGCTCAGCCCCGCCGACGACGTGCTGATCCGGATCGAGCGCGCGCTCGACGTCGACGCGCCCGGGCAGCTCGTGGCGTCCGTCCTCTCGAAGAAGGTCGCGGCCGGCTCGACGCACGTGCTGATCGACATCCCCCAGGGGCCCAAGGCCAAGGTCCGCGACCTCGAGGAGGCCGAGCGGCTCGGGCGGCTGTTCCAGGGCGTCGGGCGCATGGTCGGCGTCCACGTCGACGCGGTCGTGACCGACGGCTCGGCCCCGGTCGGGCGCGGGTTCGGGCCCGCGCTCGAGGCGCGCGACGTCGTCGCCGTGCTCATGAACGAGCCCGACGCCCCGCAGGACCTGCGCGACCGCTCGCTGTTCCTGGCCGGGCGCGTGCTCGAGCTCGACCCCGCGGTGCCGCGCGGCGAGGGGCTCGCGCGCGCGCGCGAGCTCCTGCGCGACGGGCGGGCCTGGCGGAAGCTCCAGGCGATCTGCGAGGCCCAGGGCGGCCTGCGCGCGCCGCCCGTGGCGCCGCTGCAGCACACGGTCGAGGCCGGGCACACGGGCCGCGTGGCCGAGCTCGACAACCGCATGCTCGGGCGGGTCGCGAAGCTCGCCGGCGCGCCCACGAGCCCCTCGGCCGGGCTCGAGCTCCACGTGCGCCGCGGCGACGTCGTGGGCCCCGGGCAGCCGCTCTTCACGGTCCACGCCGAGTCGAAGGGCGAGCTCGCGTACGCGCTCGAGTTCGCCGCCGCGCAGGCCGACCTCGTGCGGCTCGAGGAGCGGGCTTGAGCGGAGCGGGAGGGCCGGGGCCGGCGGACCGGCCGGAGGCAGGTCCGCCGGCCCCGGGCCGAGCGCGGAGCGGATCCCCCGGGCCCGTCGTCGTCGCGCTCGTGCCCGAGGCGGCGCTCCTGCCCGACGGCGCGACGTTGCGCGAAGCGCCGGCGGACCCGGGCCCCGGCGCGAACGACCCGGCGCCGGGGCCCTGCCCCGGGACCGAGGCCCTCGTCGCGCTCTGCCGCGGGCTCGCGGCCGGGCTCGGCGGCGAGGTCGCCCTCGCGGGGCTGCACCGCTTCCCGGACGGCGAGGCCGGCGTCCGGCTCGTCCACGACCTCGCGGGGCGCGACGTCGTGCTCGCGGTGCACCTCCACGACCCCGACCCGAAGCTCCTCCCGCTCGCGTTCCTGGCCGACCTGTGCCGCGACCTGGGCGCGCGCCGCGTGGTCCTCTGCGCGCCGTACCTCCCCTACATGCGGCAGGACGCGCGGTTCCGGCCCGGCGAGGCGATCACGAGCGCGTCGTTCGCGCGGGTCGTCTCGCGCTACGTCGACGGGCTCGTGACGGTCGACCCGCATCTGCACCGCCACCCGACGCTCGACGCGATCTACGCGGTCCCGAGCCGCGTCGTCGCGGCCGCGCCGCTGCTCGCCGCGTGGATCGCCTCTCGCGTCCCTCGCCCGGTCGTCGTCGGCCCCGACGAGGAGAGCGCGCAGTGGGCGCGCGCGGTCGCGGAGGGCGCCGGCGCGCCGTGGCTCGTGCTCACGAAGGTCCGCCGCGGCGACCACGCGGTCGAGGTCTCACGGCCCGACCTCGCGGGCCTCGCGGGCCTCGCGGCCGCGCCGGAGGCTCGCGCCGGTGGACAGGCAAGCGCCGCCGGCTGGGGGGACCGGACGCCCGTCCTCGTCGACGACATCGTGTCGACGGCCGGGACCGTGGTCCGCACGCTCGAGCGCCTGCGGGCCGAGGGCGCGCGGCCCGCGGTGGTCGCCGCGGTTCACGCCGTGTTCGCGGGCGACGGCTGGGCCCGGCTCCAGGCCGCCGGGCCGGCCGAGGTCGTGACGACGACCACGATCCCGCACGCGACGAACGGGATCGACGTCGCGCCCGCGCTCGCGCCGGCCCTGGCCGACCTGCTCGCCGCGCTCGGGCGCGCGTGACGTCCGGCGGGGGCCCCGGCGCAGAGGGCCGCGCGGGGCCCGACCAGCCCGTCCCCCGGGCCGAGGGCGCGCCCCCACCCGCGGCGGGTCCTCGGTCAGGCCCGCCGCGCGGGGCCTTCGCGGTCGAGGCCGACGAGGCCGGCTCGCGGCTCGAGACCTTCCTGCGCCGACGGCTGGGCTGGGCGCGCGCGCTGGCGCAGAAGGCGCTCCGTCGCGGCTGGGTCCGGCTCGACGGCAAGCGCGCGGGCCCCGACGCCCGGCTCGAGCCGGGGCAGACGGTCCGGGTGACGAACTACGCCCTCCTCGACGGCCTCCCCGCCGCCGACCCGGGCGCCCCAGGACCGCGGCCGGGCGCTCCCGTCGAGCGACGGGCCGATCTCCCGCGCGCGGTCGAGCAGGGCCCGCCGCGCGCCGCCCCCGAGGCCGGGCTCGGGGCCAGCGCGCCGCCGGACGGCCCGGGAGACGACTGGACGGGCGGCCACGAACACGACGACGGCGCGCTCGGAGGGCCCGGTCCTGGGGCGGGCACGGGCGAGTCGCAGCGCGTCGGCGCGCCGGGCGGCGCCTCCCAGGCCCCGGGCGGCGGCGCCTCCCAGGCGCCGCCGGCGCCGGTGCCACCCGCCGACGTCGCGCGCGCGCGCGAGCCTGCGCCACGTCACGCCGGGGTGGGTCGTCGCGGTGAAGCCCGCGGGCGTCGTCGTGCACCCGGGCTCGGGGCACGCGTGGGGCTGGGCCGACGCGGTCGCGCGCGCGCTCGGCGACGCGACGACGACCGTCTCGATCGGTCGGCTCGACCGCGACACCTCGGGGCTGCTCGTGCTCGCGCGCACGCGCGGCGCCGCGCGCGCCGGGTTCGCCGCGCTCGCCGCGGGGACGCTCGCGCGCACCTACACGGCGCTCGTCCTGGGCGCGCCCGACCCGCCCGCGGGCGCGGTCGCGCTCGCGCTCGGCAAGGAGGGGCCGCGCGGGCGCGAGCAGGTCCGCCCGCAGGCGGACG
>JANJTH010000875.1 GCA_024711205.1 Planctomycetota bacterium
CCCGGTCCGCCGGGCGGCCCCCGCCCCGCGGCGCGCCGCGGGCGAGGTCGCGGCCGAGCCGGACGACGCGGCGCTCGCGCGGCACCCGGGCTGGTTCATCCTGGGCCCGCGGCGGCGGCTCCAGCTCGTCGCGACCGTGGACACCAGCCACCGGTTCTTCCCGCGCGACCCGGCGCTCCTCCCGGGCGACGACGCGCCGCTCCTCGACGAGGCGGCGCTCGTCGTCCTCGAGCTCTCGGGGGGGCTGCGGCTCGAGATCCCGCTCGCGATCGGCGAGGTCGTGCTGACGCGCGAGCGGTTCGACGGGACGTTCGCGCTCGACTTCGGGACGACGGGCTCGTGCTGGGCCTGGAAGCGGCGCCGCGCCGGGCCCGAGGTGCTCGAGCGCCCGCCCGAGCACTCGGGCGAGGTCCCCTCGGCCCTGTGGTTCCGCGACCTGCGCGACCCCGAGCGCCCGCGCGTGCTCGTGGGCGACGCCGCGCGCCTGGCCGCGCTGACGCACCCCACGCGCCCGTGGGCCGCGGTCGACGCGGTGAAGCGCCTGCTCGGGAGCCGGCGCGTCGTCACGGTCCTCGACGCGCGCGGGCGGAGCGCGACCTACCGCCCCGACGAGCTGGCCGGGTTCGCGATCGGGGCGCTCCTCGAGCAGGCCGAGCGCGAGGCCCTGGGCGGCCGGCGCGTCGAGCGGGTCGTCGTGACCCACCCGACCCTGTTCACGCCGCGGCAGCGCCGCGCGCTCCAGGACGCGGTCCTGCGCGGGCTTCGGGCGCTCGACCCGCGGCTCGTGCCGGCCGAGGCGCTCGCGCCGGGCGAGCGCGACCCGGCGCTCCAGGCGCTCTGCGACGCGCGCGCGGCGCTCCGGATCGACGAGGCGAACGCCGCCGCCTACCGGCACATCATGGGGCCCATGCTGGCCGCGTGCCTGCGGTTCGACCGCGAGGTCACGGGCGACGTGCTCACGTTCGACCTGGGCGGCGGCACGACGGACGTCTCGCTCCTGCGGGTCACGATCGGGCGCGACCTCCAGCGCCGGCGCACGACCGTCGAGACGCGCCTGCTCGGGGTCACGGGCGACCCGGCCTTCGGGGGCGACAACGTCTCGCTCGAGCTCGTGCGGCTCGTGCGCGCGAAGGTCGCGGTCGAGGCGGCGCGCGCGCTCGTGGCCGACGCGCAGGCCCAGGCGAGCGTGGCCCGGGCGGCCGAGGGGCTCGACATCTTCGACCGGATCCTCCAGGGCGGCGCCGCGCCCGTGGCCGCCCGCCGCACGGGCGACGGCGAGGACGACGAGCTGGCCCCGCCGCCGCTCGAGCGCCGGCTGGGCCTGGCGCGGACGATCGCGGCCCGCGCCGACGCGATCCTCCGCGCCGCGGCCGAGGGCGTGCGCGAGCACCCGGCCGCGGCCGAGGGCAAGGACGCGCTCGTCGAGCACCTGCGCGACCTGCTGCGCGCCGACGCGCACGAGCGCGGGCAGCCCTTCGACGCCGCGGAGGCTGAGCGCCTCGCCGACGCGCTCGAGCGGCTCCTGCCCACGCGCTTCGCCCGCCACGCCGACCAGGACCCGCTCGCCGAGCGGCGGGCCAAGGTCTTCTTCATGGACCTGTGGCGCGAGTGCAACGACCGGCTCAAGCCGCTCCTCGTCGCCCGCGCGGCGGGCGACCCCTCGCCGGCCGCCGCGGCCGCGGCCGAGGCCCGCGTGCAGGAGCCGCTCGAGCGGATCGCGCGCTGGTTGGGCGTCGACGCCAAGCTGTTCAGCGACCGGGTCTCGGTCACGCTGGCCGAGCTCGACCGCATGATCGAGCCGCGCCTGCGCCGGCTCGTCGCGCGCGCGCGCGACCTCTACCTGGGCGCGGTCGACGCCGGGCCCGACGGCGCCCCCCCGGGCGACGACGCCGCGCGGCCGCTCGAGGCCGAGCCCCCGCCGCTCGTGAGCACGAGCGCGCACCGGCGCCCGGCGGCTGTCACCGGCCCGGTCCGGCCGCCCCTGACGGTGCTCCTGACCGGGAACGCCTCGATCCTGCCCGCGCTCCGCCGCGCGTTCGAGGACGTCCTGCGCGGGGTCGAGCACCAGCTCGTGTGGGACGAGCGGACCCGCAAGACGAGTGTCGCGCAGGGCGCGGTCGAGGAGCAGCTCCTCGCGCAGGAGTTCGGGCGCGAGGGCGGCGGCGTCCACTACCGGACCGTCGACTTCCTCGAGCGCCTCCCGTTCTCGATCGGCCTCTACAGCCGCTTCGTCGGGTTCCGGCCGCTGTTCCAGCGCGGCGCCCGCGAGGGCGACATGGTGCTCGTCGACGCGCGCAGCAACGAGCTCGTCCAGCGCGACGCGACCGAGCTGCCCCTGTTCGCCGACTACCACGACGGCGCGCCCGTCCGCTACCTGGGCACGCTCGAGCTCGGCGCGGGCGGCCGCGACGCGACGCTCGACGAGCTCGAGGCCATGCCGCCCGCCGAGCAGGACGAGGACGGCCAGCCCGTGTTCCAGGTCCTGCTCCGGCTCCTCCGCGACTGGGACGTCGAGCTCCTCGACCCCGAGACGGGTCGCGTCCACGGCCTCGCGATCGACCCCGGCCTCGACCTCGACCCCCGCGACGACCCGCTCTCCGGGGTGCACTGAGCGAGGGCCGAGCCCCCGCTCGCCGGGTTCCGCTGGTCGCGGCGGTGCCCCCGAGTTCCAGATCCGGGCGGACAGGCCGGGCCAACAAGTGGGACGAGAGCAGAACGCGGTTGAGCTGGACCCATTGGCCGCAATGGACATGGACCCAAGGGCCGCCACTTGACACCTGGCTCCCACGCGCCGTCGCCCGCTGCTCGCTCCCCCACGCAATGCGCCTCGCTGCGGCGCGGTACCCTGGGCCGGGAGCGCGCTCGTGCCCTCACCGTTTCCTGGCATGGACCCCTGGCTCGAGGACCCGGCGCGCTGGCCCGGGGTGCACACCCGCCTCGTCACGACCCTGGGCGACGCGCTCGTCGCGCTCCTCAAGCCGCGCTACGAGGTCGTGATCGAGGAGCGCGTCTACGTCGACCACGACCCCCCCGAGGTCCTGCGGGCCGACGTCGCGATCACGGAGGGCGCGCGCCCGGGGGCGTCGAGCACGGGCCCTGGCGGCTCGATCGTGCCGGTCCTCCTCCCCACGGTCGTGGCCGAGGACGTGGTCGAGCGCTACCTCACGCTCCGCGCGCGCGACGGCGAGGTCGTCACCGTCCTCGAGGTGCTCTCGCCCACGAACAAGCGCGGCCCCGGCAGCGACGGCCGGCGGGAGTACCTCGCGCGGCGCGACCGCGTGCTGCGGAGCGCGGCGCACCTGGTCGAGGTCGACCTCCTGCGCGCGGGCGAGCGCGTGCCGATGCGCCGGCCGCTGCCCCCGGCCGCCTACTACGTGGTCGTGAGCCACGCCGCGCGGCGGCCGCAGTGCGAGGTCTATCCGGTCCAGCTCCGCGACCGCCTCCCGACGGTCCCCGTCCCGCTTCAGGGCGACGAGGCGGTCGCGGTCGACCTGCAGGCGATCCTCGACCTGGTCTACGACCGCGGGGGCTACGACGCCTACCTCGACCACGGCCGCCCGGTCCCCGCGCCCCCGCTCGCGCCCGCCGAACGGCCGCGGGCCGAGGCGATCCTGGCCGGGGCCGAGCCCCCCGACGAGGCGTCGATCGGCTGACGTCGTTCGCGTGGACGGCTCCGCCCTCGGGCGACTCCCCGTCGCCCTGGACGGCGGTGGTACAAGGCGGGGCTCGCGCGGCCCGGGACGGGGCGCGCGGTCCACCGCGGCGGGGTCCTGCACGCCCCACGGAGCCGCGGGGAGCGAGGAGGCCCCGTGACCGCGACGCCCTCCGCCGGCGACGTCGACCTGAAGACCTACGACGTCCCCGACCCGCCGAAGCAGGGCGGGTGGGTCCTGCGCTGCCTGCTCGCGACGGCGCTCGGGCTGGCCTTGGCCGGCGGCTTCGTGCACGCCGTGCGGCTCCAACACCTGGCCTGGGTCGCCGAGCACCACCCGCAGAGCCGCTGGTATCGCGGGCCGCACGACCTCGGCTTCGTGCAGCAGCGGGCGATCCGCTGGCTGCGCGACGGTTGGGACGCGGACGCGCTGCTGCCCGTCGCGCTCGGGATCGGCGACCCCAGGGTCCGGGGCGCTTTCCACGCGGCCCTCGTCGGGTCGGGCGACCCGGCGCAGGTCGACGCCATGCTGGCCTACGCGCGCACGATCGACGGCTACGCGGTCGAGCGCGAGCTGCCGCCGGTCCTCGACTCCATGTTCGCGCTCGACCGCGCGCGCGCCGCGGCCGCCGTCCTCGCCTGCTACGACGCGCCGGGCGAGCCGAAGGACCACGCCGTCGGCGGCGAGGCCTTCACGCGAGCGATCGCCGAGGCCGCCGAGACCCGGCTCACGCCCGAGGAGGCGCTCCCGTTCGCGCTCGGGCTCGAGGAGCCGAAGCGGCGCGGGCGGTTCCACCGCGCGCTCGCGACGACGAAGGACCCCGCGCACCTCGACGCGATCCTCGCCTACGCGCGCACGGTGATCCCGACGGACCCCGACGCCCGGCGGCCGGACGTCTGGGCCCCGCTCGTCGAGAGCCTGACCGCGTTCGGCGCGGCGGCGACGCCGAAGCTGGAGGCCGTGCTCGAGCAGACCGAGTCGCGCCCGCTCGTGAGCCTCGCGGCCGAGGTCCTGCGCGCGTCGGACCTCCCGTTCATCGTCCGCCGCGCCCGCGCGCTCCTCGACGAGTACGACGCCGGCGTGCCGCGGCTCGCGGCGGCCGCCCAGCTCGTGAACGCCGTCGAGGAGGGCGAGCTCGAGGACGCCGACCCGACCCAGGTCGCGGCGGCGCGCGCGCTCCTGCGCGAGGGCAGCGCCCGGGCCTTCATGATCTTCGAGGTCCTGCGCGCGCTCGAGCCGATCCGGGGCGACGAGGCGGTCGACTTCTGCATCGTCCGCGGGCTCTCGACCTTCGACCAGAAGATCGCCGAGTGGTCGGCGCTGCGCTGCAAGGAGCGGTTCACGCCCGACCAGCTCGTCGACACGCTGTTCCGGTTCATGGCCCAGAAGACCCAGTTCAAGGTCAGCGAGGTCGACGTCTACGAGGGGCTCCTGACCGAGCTCGGCGCCCCAGGCGCGGCCCGCGTCGCGACGAACCTCGAGCGCCTCCTGCGCGAGGCCGGGGGCGACCCGGAGGCGGTGTTCTGGCTCTACAAGAAGATGGGCTTCAAGCTCCTGGGCGAGCTCGGCGGGCCCGACGCGCTCCCGGTGCTCCGCGAGTACGCGCGCGACCCCGGGGGCTACACGCTCTCGACCGTGATCACGGACCGCCAGGGCAACAAGCGCCGCGAGGAGCAGGAGCGCCGCTACGCGGACGAGGTGCGCGCCGCCGTCGAGGCGATCGAAGCGCGCGCGGGGGGGAACTGACGTGGACGAGCTCGCGTTCGACCCCTACGTGCTCGCGGCCGCCGCGCTCTACCTGGGCGCGGCGGGCGGCCTGGGCCTCCTCCTGACCGGCGCGCGCCTCGCCGCGCGCGGCGGGGCCTGGGCGGCCCTCGAGGCGGCCCTCGCGCAGGCCCGCCAGATGGGCGCCTCGACCGCCGTCCCGCTCGCCGGCGGGGAGCACGGGGACTTCCTCGTGCTCGCGCGCGGCAAGCACGCGGCCCGCGTCCCGGCCCGGCCGGGGCACGCGGGCGACCTGGCGCCCGTGCGCCGCGCGGCCCTCGTCAAGGACATGGACGGCCAGACGGGGCTCGTCGTGGTCCACGGCGCCGACACGTCGTGCGTGACGGGGCTCGAGCCCATGGCCCGGGCCTGGGGGCAGCTCCAGGCCGACGACGTGCAGGTCGAGCTCGTGTTCCGCGACGACGAGGGCGAGCGGCTGAAGCGCCAGCTCCGCCTGCTCCACCCGAAGGAGCAGGCGCTCGTCGAGCAGTGGCTCACGCCCAACGAGGTGCTCACCGACGTGATCCGCGGCGTCGACTACGAGGGGACGCTCCAGGCGCCCGGGAGCAAGGGCAGCGCGACGCTCCTCGTCACGAACCTGCGCGTCGGCCTCCTCGCCCAGACCGTGCTCGTCGAGCGCGTGGGCAACGCGACGCGCACGACGACGAGCCTGAGCCTCGTCAACTACCTGCTCCCGCTCGCGACGCAGGTCACGCTCGAGCGGGCGCCCTCGCTCGGCAAGCCCTCGTGGCGCCTGCGGCTCGAGCTCCCGGCCGAGCTGCCCGACCCGAAGGCGCCGACGCTCGTGCTCGGCCCGGACCACACGGGCATGTTCCTGCCGCTCGTCGTGTTCCGCCGCCCCGTCCGCGTCGTCGACGCCGGGGCCGGCCTCGGCCGCGTCGTCCTCGAGACGATCGGCCCGGCGCTCGGCTGCGGCCTGCTCCTGGGCGGGCTCGCGGCCGGCGTCGCCGCGCTCGTCTACGGCCAGCAGCACACGTACCACGGCCGGTACATCCTGCCGGCCGCCCTGTGCGGGCTCGCGACGCCGGCCTGGTTCAAGGCGCTCCACCTCGTCGAGGCGTGGCGCGAGCGGGCTCGCCAGGCCGGGGTGACGGCCGGGACCTGAGCCCTACGGGGCCTTCCGGCCCAGGCCGCGGTCGAGGAACTCGACGAACGCCTCGGCGCTCGAGCCGCCGTGCTGGGCGGAGAGCACCCGGCCCTCGCCGTCGATCAGGAAGAACGAGGGCAGGATCGCGGTCTGGAACCGCTCCTGCATGAGGGCCTGGTTCTTCGCCTCCTCCTCGCCCTTGTCCGTGAACAGCGCGACGCGCGGAAGGTCCTCGAGGCGCTCGATCACCTCGGGCCGCGGGAGGACCGCGCCCTCCATGCGCTGGCAGTTCACGCAGTTGTGCCCCGTGAACATGACGAAGGCGGGCTTGCCGGTCCGCTTGGCCCGGGCCTGCGCCTCGTCGAGGTAGGCCCGGTCGACCCGGTAGGCGAGGCGGATGTCCTTCTGCCCCTCGGGGGGCGCCGGCCCGAACGTGACCGCGTCGCCCTCGCGCTGGTGGGTCGTGAGCATGAACGCCTCGAGGTCGTCGTGGAGCGGGCGCCCGCGCAGGCCCGAGGCGAAGTAGACGGCGGCGACGACGAACAGCGCGGCGAAGAACCCGCGCCCCGTGCTCGGCTCGCGCAGCTCGGGGTCGTGGGGGAAGCGCCAGGGGAGCCGCCCGACCAGGTAGAGCGCCGTGACCGCGGCGAGCGCCGTCCAGAGCCCGAGGAGGAGCGGGCGCGTGAGGAGGCCCAGGTCCCACATGACGTCGGCCCCGCGCAGGAACTTGAGCGCGAACCCGAGCTCGGCGAACCCGATCGCGGCCTTGAACACCGAGAACCACGAGCCGCTCCTGGGCAGCGAGCGCACGGCGCCGGGCACGAGCGACAGGCAGAAGAACGGCACGGCGACCGTGAGCGCGAACCAGAACGTCGCCCACACGACGGCGCCCGGGTGCGGGTTGGCGAGCGAGCCCGTGAACAGCGCGAGCACGATCGGCGCGCCGCACGTGTAGGACGTGAGCACGAAGAAGAAGCCCATGAGGAACAACGACCAGGTGGGCACGGTCCCCGAGTCGTCGCGCCGGGCCTGCCCGAGCTGCATGAGGTCGCGCAGCGGGCCGGGGAGCCCGACCTCGTAGTAGCCGAAGAAGCTGAACGCGAAGTAGAGGAAGATCAGCCCGATCGCGAGGTTGACCCAGGCGTTCGTCGCGAACTGCGTGAGGCGCCCCTGCCCGCTCGCCCCGAACAGGACCTGGATCAGGGCGCCCACGAGCACGAAGGACACGATGATCCCCGCCGCGTAGACGCCGGCGCGCAGCGCCGCCACGGGCCGGGACAGCGCCTTGCCCTTCGAGAAGATCGAGACCGTGATCGGGATCATGGGGTAGGTGCAGGGCTGCGCGAGCATGAGCAGGCCGAGCACGATCGAGGCGAGCGCGAGCTTGAGGAGCCCGCCCTCGGCGGGCGGCGCCGGCGCGGCCGCGGGGCCCGGGGGGGCGGCCGGCCCTGCGGGCACGGCCGGCCCTGCGGGCGCGGCCGGGGGCGCGCCCTGGGCGCCCGGGACCTCGAGCCGGAGCGAGATCGCGTGCTCGCCCGGAATGCAGGCGGTGTTCGCGTCGTCGCAGGCGAGCCAGCCGACGCGGGCCTCGAGCGCGAGCGCGCCGGCCGCGTCGGCCGCGACCCGGAGCCGCTGGTGCAGCGTGATCGTACCGCGGTGGATCCGCACCGGGCCGACGAACTCGACCTCCTCGGCGTGGGGGGGCGGCTCGGCGAGCGGGCCCTCGACCGTGAGCCCGGGGGGGAGCCGGAGCGTGAGCTTCGTCGGCTCGCCGTTGGGCGTCTCCGTCGCGTAGACGTGCCAGCCCGGCGCGGACTGGACCTCGACCTCGAGCGTGGTGAGCGCCCCGGGCGCGGCGCGCGCGGGCGCGAGGCGCGCGCGCGCCGTGACGTGGACGGGGGCGGCGCCCGGCGCGGCGCTCGCCTCGGGCCCCCAGGCCGACCACGCGCTCGGCTCGCCGGACGAGGGCGGGAGGTCGGCGGGCGGGAGGGTGGCCGCCGGCGGGGCGGGCTCGGCGGCGGGGGCGCCCGGGACGACGGACACGGCGAGCTCGCCCTGCGCCTCGCCCGTGAGGCACATGGTGTTCGCGTCGTCGCACGCCTGCCAGGTCACGCGCGCGGGGACGGTCAGGCGCCCGCGCGCGTCGGGGGCGACGCGCACGCGCTGCGCGAACACGACCGCGCCCGCGTGCGTGCGGACCGGGCCCACGTACTCGAGCTCCTCCTCGTGCGCGGCGGGCTCGCTGAGCGGCCCGTCGAGCGTCAGGCCAGGCGGGAGGGTGAGCGCGACCTTCGTCGGGTCGCCGTTCGGGGTGGCGGTCGCGTACACGTGCCAGCCGGCCTCGACGTCGAGGACCACGCGCAGGAGGACGGTGCCGCCCGGGGAGACCTCGGCCGGGGAGGCCTCGAAGCGGGCCTGGACCGGCTGCGGGTCGGAGAGGCCCTGGGCCGCCGCCGGGAAGGCGCTGGCGAGGGCCGCGAGGGCAGCGAGGGCAAGGAGCAAGAGGGGAGGCGGGCGCATGGTCTGTCTCCGCCCGGGATCTTGCGGGGGCTGCGCGCGGACGACAAGCGCCCGGGGGGTGGGGAGCGGCGGGTCCATGCGCAACGCGCGGGGGCGGCGGGGCATTCCCGGGGCGGGGGGGGAGGGGGGGAAGGAGAAGAGGGGGGAAGAGGGGGAAGAAGGGAAGAGAAGAGGGAGGGCAAGGGCAAGGGCAAGGGCAAGGGCAAGGGCAAGGGAAGAAGGAAGAGAGAGCGCCTTGCGAGACCGCGGGAACGGGAACGGGAACGGGAACGGGAAGAGCCCCGCGGGACCGGACGGGGGCGCGCAGGTGGACGCGGCAGCCTATAAGGGCTCCGCGGGGGACGGCCGCCCCCCGCGGAGCCCTCGTGATCTACTTCCTCCTGCGCGCGCTCCTCCGCCACGCCCTCCAGATCTACTTCCGCGAGGTCGAGATCGAGGGCCGCGAGGACGTCCCCGCCGAGGGGCCGCTCCTGCTCGCGGCGAACCACCCGAACACGCTGATCGACGTGCTCCTCGTCGGGACCTGCCTCGACCGGCGCGTCGGGTTCGTCGCGAAGTCGACCCTGTTCCGCGGGCTCGCGAAGCCGCTCCTGCACTTCTTCGGCGCCGTCCCGGTGTCGCGCCGGATCGACGGCGAGGTCGACGAGGAGACGCGCAAGAAGAACGAGCAGGTCCTCGCCGCCTGCGAGGACGCGGTCGCGCGCGGCGGCGCGATCCTGATCTTCCCCGAGGGCGTGAGCCAGGACGCGCCGCGCCTGCTCGAGCTGCGCACGGGGCTCGCGCGGATCGCGCTCGGCGCCGAGCGGCGCGCGCCGGGGCGCGTCGCGATCGTGCCCGTCGCGCTCGCCTACGACGACGGCGACACGTTCCGCAGCCGGGCCCGCGTGCGGTTCGCGCCGCCGATCGCCGTCGCGCCCTACCGCGCGCTGGCGGACGGATCTCCGGCCGACGGCCACGCCGCGGCCGGCCCCGGGGACCGTCCCGCCGACGAGCGCGCCGCGGCCGAGAAGGGGGCCGTGCGCGCGCTGACCGAGACCGTCCGGGCCGCGCTCGAGCCGGAGGTCGTCCACGTCGACGCGGCCGACCTCGACCCGCTGCTCGCCGGCCTGATCGAGGTCTACGGGCCGAAGGTCGAGGCCGAGGCCGGCGGGCGCCTCGCGGCCGCGGTGGGGATCGCGCGCGCGGTGAACGCCTTCGCGCGGACGGACCCCGCGCGCGTCGCCCGGGTCCGCGGGCTGCTCGACGACTACCGCGCGGCGCTCGCGCGCGCCGGCGTGACCGACCGCGCGGTGCGGAGCGCGAGCATCCGGCGCGCGCGCCCGGGCGAGCAGCTCGCCTTCTGGCTCTCGGCGCCGCTCGCGCTGTGGGGGATCGCGCAGCACCTCCTCTTCTATCAGCTCCCGCGGCTCGCCGTCCGCGCGCTCACGCAGGACCACCTCTACGCCTCGACGATCAAGCTCCTGTTCGGGCTGCTCGCGCTGACCGCCTGCTACGCGGTCCAGACGTGGGGCGTCCGGGAGCTCGCGGGCGGCCCCGCGGCCGCCGCCTACCTGGGGACCCTCCCGCTCTCGGGCCTCGTCGCGCTCCTCTGGCTCGAGGGGCTCGAGGCCCGCGGCCGCGCGCGCCGGGCCCGCGCCGAGCGCGCGCGACTCGAGCCCGCCGTCCGGGCCGACCTCGAGGCCCGGCGCGCAGCGCTCGTGGGCGAGGTCGACCGAGCCCGGGCCGCCTGGACCCTCGAGCAGACCGAGCAGGATCGCTCGCCGGCTGAAGCCTGACGGACACACGAAGGGCCGACAAGCGTTGTCGGTTCATGACTTACAGTTTGGCCCGGCGAGTGCTCCTGGGTTCCTCGTCGTTCGAAGAACACACGAAACCCCAGCCCACACGAAAGACAGGGAATCCCATGAAGAAGCTCGTTGCGGTGTTCGCGGTCGCCCTCTGCTTCGGCGTCAACACCTTCGCCTGCGGCGGCATGACCCAGAT
>JANJTH010000929.1 GCA_024711205.1 Planctomycetota bacterium
CGTACGCGCGCCGGCGCGGGCCCCGGGGGGCGCCGCCCCGACGGGGCCCGAGGGGGCGCCCCCCCGGCCCCACCCCCCGCGTCGCGGGGGGGCGCGGCCAGCGGGCCGGGGGGGGGGGCGGCCGGGGGGGGCCGCGCCGGCGAGGAGGCGAGAGGGGGAGCCCGCAGGGCCCCTCCCCGCTCGACTAGGGGACGCCCTGCCAGGTGTCCGGGTGGTCGTCGGCCGGCGCCTTGCCGCCGAAGTCCTCGTAGTACCAGTCGGCCCACGAGCCGATGAACGGCCCGCCCGCGTCCTGGGCCCACTCGCGCGTCCCGTTCTTGCGGTTTGGCGGCGAGGAGAACGACCCGTCGTAGATCCACTGCGAGCCGTCGTCGAGGTCGATCAGCGCGACGCCGTGGAAGTTCCAGGGGCCGCCGCCGCCCTGCGCGTAGAAGTACTGCCGGACCGGCCGGCCCGTGCGCTTCCCGCGGCCCGTGCGCTCGAGGTAGAGCACCTGGCCCTTGATCCCGACCGTGCCGTTGATCGCGCAGACGAGGGCCGCCTGCTGGTTGCAGCGACCGCCGACGTGGGTCGGGTTGTCGAGCAGCCACCACCCGAAGTTGCTCCGGTAGTGGGTGTACTCCTCGTAGTTCTCACGCGGCTCGAGCGGGGGGTAGTAGAGCGACGAGATCGACCGCGTGCCGTTGTTGACCCAGCCGCTCAGGTCGCCGTAGTTGGTCGGCGCGGCCGCGCCCTCGGGGTAGTCGGGGACGGCGGGCTTCGCGTTGCCCAGGTTCTGCCAGTGCACGTAGTGGCGCATCTGGTTGTCGATCTGGTGCGCGATCGAGTCGGCGCCCTGGCCGATGTTCCGCGAGGCGCCGTTGGCCCAGCGGCAGGCGTTCTCGAAGTGGCGCTTCGTCGCGGGCTGGGTCTGGTCCCAGGCGATGTTCTTGATCGGCTGGGCGTGCGACGTGTAGATCCGCACGGGCGAGGTGCCCACGTCCACGTCGTCGAGCTTCCACGACAGGTCGAGCTGGTTGATCGCGACCTTCGCGCTGACGGCCTCGAGCGAGGTGAGCGCGATCGTCTGGCCCGACCCGCGGAGGGCGCCCAGCGTCACGTCCTGCTCGAACAGCTTGCGGCTCCCTGCCATGCCCGTGAGCTTCGCGCGGGTGTTCGGCGCGGCGTCGTTACGGGCCGCGAGCGTCAGGCGGACCTGGAGGCGCTCGCCCTTGAGGATCGCGGACGGCTCGATCTTCGACGGAGCCTCGGCGCCGAGGCCGCGCTCGTAGTTGACCTCGCCCGCGTCGACGATCCGGATGTCGCCCGTCACCTCGAGCTTCGTGACCTGCGCCTGGAGGTCACGGATCGACGTGGCCGGCGTGCTCCCGCCGCCGTTGCCGCCCGTGTCCGGCCGGGGCTCGTCGGCCGAGCGGGCGCCGGTCTCGTAGACGCTGACGCGTCGCCCGCTCCGGTCGGGGCCGCGGTAGTAGCCGCGGATCTTCCGGCCGTTGTCCCAGACCTTGTAGGTCCCCTCGTAGTTCGTGCTCGCGGGCTGGTTGCCGACGAGGACCCCGGTGATGCCGCCCACGACGGAGAACTTCACGCGCAGCCAGCCGGTCCGGCTGACCGTGCCCTCGCCCGAGGTGATCGGGCCCTTCGTGCCGTCGCGATAGACCTCCTGGCGCGTGATCCGATAGGTCTCGGACGAGCCGACCTGATCGACCCAGAGCTTCACCTCCGGCCGGTTCGTCCCCTGCCTCGAAGTCAGCGTGAACGTCCCGGTCGTGAACGCGTCCGCGAACACGACCCCCGTCACCGCGAGCGTCGCGACGGGCGCGAGAACCGCGATCGGGATCCAAGCCCTATGCCACATGCCAACCTCCGTCACCGTTGGGTTCGACCGTCCGCAGGAGCGCGAACCGGATCGCGGGTGGTGTCAGGGAGCATGACAGCAACCCCCATACCGCTGCAACTTCCTTGTCTCGGGGCCGTCTGGTGCAACGCGCGGCGCGGATCTGGGACGAACGCCCGGGACCGGCGGGTCGGCGCGGGTGGCGTGCGGGGGCCGCCCGCGAGCCCGCCCGGCCTCCCGCCGGGGGCCAGGTCCACCCCATGGGCAGCGCACGGTCCGTGCGCCGGCCGAGCGCTCGGGCGCGTCCGGGGCGCCGGGGGCCGTATAACGACCCGCCCGCGGGCGGGCCGCTCGGCGGGTGACCCGGGGGGGCTCCTCCATGCCATCGATCGACGCCGAGGCCGTGCTCCGGGAGCTGGCGGCGCTGCTCGCCGACGTCGAGCCGGGGCGCACCGGGGGGCCAGGCTCGCTGCCGGCGGACGCGCGCTGGAGCGAGCTCGGGCTCGACTCGGCGACCGCGGTCGAGCTGCTCGCGCGGGTCGAGGAGCGCTTCGACGTCGTGATCCCGGAGGAGGACGCGCTCCATCTGACGACCCCCGGCGCGCTGGCCCGGTTCGTCGCGCGGCAGGCGCGCTCGTGAGCCCCTCGGCGCGGCTCCGGTCCCCGGGCGCGGCCCCCCCGGCCGACCGACCCGGCGCGAGCGCCTGGGCCGAACCCGAGGGCGACGTCGAGGGCCTCTACTTCGCGGCGCCCAGGGAGGGCCGTCGGCGCGCCTTGCGCTTCCTCCCTGCGCGCTCGACCGGGCTCGGCGACCTGGAGGGCGGGCTCGAGCTCGACCACGCCGAGCTCCTCGCGCGCGCGCGCGGCGCGGCGCGGGCCCTCCTGCGAGGCGTGGACGACGGGGCCGGAGCGGCGGCGGTCCGACCCGGCGCCCCGTTCCTGCTCGTCGCCGCGACCGAGCCCGGGGTCGTCGCGGCGTTCCTGGGCGGGCTCCTCGCCGGCGCGCGCCCCACGCCGATCGCGCCCCCCGCCGGCCTCGTGGGCCTCGACGCCTGGGTCGAGCGGACGCTCGGGACGGCGCGCGCGCTCGGCGCGACCGCCGTGGTCGGCCCGCGGCTCGCCCTCGAGCTCCTCGCGGGGACCCTGCCGTCGGTCGCCGCGCGCGACCTCCCCCTCGTCGACGTCGCGACGCTCCCCCTCGACGGCCCGCCCTGCCCCGGGGCGGGCCGCGCAGGCGGCGGCTACGTGCAGCTCACCTCGGGGAGCACGGCGCTCCCGCGCGGCGTCATCGTCGACCACGCGCAGGTGGCAGCGAACGCGACCATGATCTTCGCCGGCTCGGGCGGCGCGCCCGACGACCGCGTGTGCTCCTGGCTGCCGCTCTACCACGACATGGGGCTGCTCGGCACGCTCCTGTTCGCGCTCGTGCACGGGCTCGACCTCACGCTGCTCCCGCCGCAGGCGTTCCTGGCCCGCCCCGCGCGCTGGCTCGAGGCGCTCTCGCGCCACCGGGCCACGCTCTCGCCGGCGCCGAGCTTCGCCTACCCCTACGTGGCGCATCGCGCGCGCGACGCCGAGCTCGCCGGACTCGACTTGTCGGCCTGGCGCGTCGCCTACTGCGGGGCCGAGCCGATCCACGCGCCCTCGGTGCGCCGGTTCGTCGAGCGCCTCGCGCCGCATGGGCTCCGGCCCGGGACGCTGTTCCCCTGCTACGGGCTGGCCGAGGCCACGCTCGCGGTCACGTTCGGGCCCGTCGGCCGCGGCCTGCGCGAGGTCGCGCTCTCGCGCGCGGGGCTGGCCCGGGGCGAGGTCGCGCCGCCGGCCGACCCCGACGACGCGACGGCGCTCGTGCTCAACGGGCGGCCGCTCCCCGGCCTGGAGCTCGAGCTGCGCGACGACGACGGGGGGCCCTGCGCGGCGGGCCGTGTCGGGCGCGTGTTCGTGCGCGGGCCCTCGGTCACGCCCGGCTACTGGGGCGACCCCGAGGGCACGGCCGCGGCGCGCGACGCCGCGGGCTGGCTCGACACGGGCGACCTGGGCGCGCTTGTCGACGGCGAGCTCGTCGTGGTCGGGCGGCGCAAGGACGTGCTGATCGTCCGCGGGCGCAACCTGCCGCCCACCGAGCTCGAGTGGGCCGCGCAGGGCGTCCCGGGCGTGCGGCCCGGCTCGGCCGCGGCGTTCTCCGTGCCCGACGCGGTCCAGGGGACCGAGGTGCCCGTGGTCGTCTGCGAGGTCGCCGCGGACACGCCCGCCTGGACGCGCGGCGCGATCGCGGCGCAGGTGGCCGAGCACGTGCTGGCGCGCGCCGGCGTCCGCCCGCGCGACGTGCTCCTGCTCGACCCGGGGGCCGTGCCGAAGACGACGAGCGGCAAGGTCCAGCGCGCGCGGGCCCGCGCCCTCTACCTCGAGGGGGGCCTCGCGGCGCCCGCCGGCGTCGAGCACGACGGCGGCCCGATCCCGGCGGGTGCGCCGTGACCGGGCCGACCGTGCGCGTCGCGCGGCTCCCCCACGCGCGCGACCTTCCGCTGCCGCGCTACCAGACGCCCGGGTCGGCGGGCATGGACCTCCACGCCGCGGTGACCGCGCCGCTCGCGCTCGCGCCCGGCGCGCGCGCGCTCGTGCCGACGGGCCTCCGGATCGGGCTCCCGCCGGGCTGGGAGGGCCAGGTCCGCCCGCGGAGCGGCCTCGCGCTCCGCCACGGCGTGACGCTCCTGAACTCGCCGGGCACGATCGACGCCGACTTCCGCGGCGAGCTCCAGGTGATCCTCGTGAACCTCGGCCAGGACCCGTTCGTGGTCGAGCGCGGGATGCGGATCGCCCAGCTCGTCCTCGCCCCGGTCGCGCGCGCGCAGCTCGTCGAGCTCGCCGCGATCGAGGACGAGACCGAGCGCGGCGCGGGCGGCTTCGGCCACACCGGGCTGATTTCGGGGTCGGGCGGCGGGACTCGGGGCGCGAGGGCGCCAGGCCCTGCGCGTGGGCCCGGGGAGCCCCCTGCGCGCGGCCGGCACGGAATGTTCGTGCCTCGTTCGTTCGCCACATGATAGGGTTCGGCCGCCGGGAGGTGCCCCGTGGCCGGGCTCGACGTGGCGACGAAGGTGCTCCTGCAGGTGGCACCGCGAGGGGTCCTCGGCCTGGCCTTCCCCGGGCTCGCGATCCAGTCGGTCGAGCCGCAGGAGAGCGAGGTCGTGGCGCAGGAGCTGCGCATGGACAAGCTCTTCGCCGTGCGGGTCGCGGGCGAGCAGGATCCGCGCTGGCTCCAGGCCGAGGTCGAGGCGTCGTGGAAGCACGACGTGCCCTACCTGACCTTCAAGCGCTGGAGCCTGGCTCACCCGCGCCTTCGGGCGCTGGAGGCGTTCGTGCTCGTGCTGAAGCCCGGGGCGCGCCAGGGCCGACCGTGCGGGCGCTACCTCGTCCGCGACCGTCGCTCGGGCGAGCCGCGCCTGGACTTCCGGTTCGGCCTCGTGTGCGCCTGGGAGCTCGACGGCGACGAGCTCCTGGCGCGGGGCGACCCGGGCCTCCTGCCCCTCGTCCCCTTCACGCGCGGCGCCTCGGTCACGCGCGTGGACGAGACCCTGGGCGCGCTCCACGACGCGTGCACCCCGGGCCAGTGGGTGGAGCTGAGCGCCACGCTCCTCGCGTTCGCAGGCAACGCCTTCCCGGCCGTGCCGTGGCTCGATAGGCTACCGAGGGAGATCCTCATGGAGTCCACCGTGTACCAGCAGATTCGCGACATGGCCCTCCGTGACGGCAAGCGCGAGGGCAAGCGCGAGGGCAAGCGCGAGGGCCTCCGCGAGGGCAAGCGCGAGGGCAAGCGCGAGGGCAAGCGCGAGGGCCTCCGCGAGGGCAAGCGCGAGGGCAAGCGCGAGGGCGAGCGCCGGCTCCTCGCCCTCCAGCTCCGCGAGCGGCTCGAGGACCGCGCCGACCCCTTCCTCGCGCGCCTGGAGGCAGCCAGGCCGAAGGCGATCGAGGAGGCGGCCAAGCTCCTCGCTCGGCCGATCTCCACGGCGAAGCTCCTCCGCGAGCTCGACGTCCTCCTGCCCGAGGCGTAGGGGAAGGGTCGGCGTCCTCCAGGGGCTCGTCGCCTCCCGTCCGGGGAGACGGCCTGGAGCCCGCGCGTTCGCCGGGCCTCGTGAGGCAGGCTGGGCGTCGACACGCCATCCCGAGGTCGGGAGCGCGGGACGGCCGCGAGGCCCCCTCACCTCACGGGCGGCGCGCGCGGAGCTGGGCGCGGACCTGCATGAGGATCTGCCCGAGCATGTTCCTGCCCGACCCGTCCCCGCCGTCGCCCCAGAAGTCGTCGTTCCCGGTGTGCTCGACGAGCAGCGCGTCTCCGGTGCCGAGGAGGATCGCCCGGATGTCGTCGTGCTGCTCGAACTTGGCGCGGACCGCGTCCGTCATGATCGACACCTTGACGCTCTCCCAGTCGCGGCGCAGCGGATGCCGACGGTCTCGCCCGAGCCGCGCCGCCTCGCCGGGCGACCTCGCCTCGCGCACCGCCTCGGCGCGCGGCGTCCCGGCGAACTTCTGCGCCTGGAAGTAGTGCTCCGACGTCGGCCACACCTTCCCCTGGAGCCGGAGCGGATGCGGCGAGAAGTTGGAGAAGCAGCCGTACTCGTCGGACACCCGGTAGAACTCGATTCGATCCGTCATGGGCACGCTCGTCGGGATCCCGGATGTTGTGACGGGGCGAGGTCCGTTCACCTGTCGATCTCCCGCAGCCTCGTCCCTCGCGCTCGCTGGATCTTGCCGCGCCCCCCCGTCCCCGTGACCCCGGTCCGGCGTCCCGGGGGGCGGCCCCGCAGGGGCCGCCCCCCGCACTTCCTGTAGACTGCGCGCCCAACCTGCGGGCCCTGGGCGGTCCGCGGCGGGGGAGCGCGGTGTCCGAAGGCGCGAGCGGCGAGTGGGCGGGGCTGCGGGGCGGGGGACCGGCCGCGCTCGAGGTGCTGCGCGAGGCGGCGGCGTCGGGCGACGCGATCCGCGTCCGCGAGGCGTGGCGCCGGGCGCAGCGCGCGCTGGCGCCGGCGCCGGGCCCGGAGGCCGCCGACCCGGGCGGCGCGCGCCGGCGCTCGGAGCTCGTCGACGCGCTCGTGACCGGGCTCCACGCGCGGGCCGGGCTCGAGGACGTCGCCTGCGTCGCGCTCGGCGGCTACGGGCGGCGTGAGCTGGCGCCGGGCTCCGACGTCGACCTCCTCCTGCTCCGCGCGCAGGGGCAGGCCGACCCCGCCGCGGTCGAGGCCTTCCTGCGCCTGCTGTGGGACGCGGGGCTCCCCGTGTCCCACGCCGTGCGCACGGTCGAGGCCGCGGTCGCCGCGCTCGGGCGCGACCTGACGGCCGCGACGGCGACCCTCGAGGGGCGGCTCGTGGCCGGGCCGCGCCCCGTGTTCGACGCGCTCGCGCGGGCCACGGGCGGGTTCCTCGCCGCCGACCGCGAGCGGTTCGTCCGCGCCAAGCTGGCGGAGGCCGACGAGCGGCATCGCGAGCGGGCGCCGACCGTGCTGGTCCTCGTGCCCGACCTCAAGCTCGGGCGCGGCACGGCGCGCGACCTCCAGCTCGTGCGCCTCCTCGCGACGCTCGTCCACGGCGTCCCCGACGGCGTCGACCTCCCCGCGACGTCGGACCGCGTGCTCCCGGGCCTCGACGCCGCGGACGCCTGCGTCGCGGCCTGGCTCGGGCTCGACGAGGCCGAGCGCGCGGCGCTCGACCGGGCGGGGCGGCTCCTGCTCGCCAGCCGGGTCGCGCTCCACGAGCTCGTCGAGACGAAGGACGACCGGCTCGAGCTCGAGCTCCAGGCCCGGCTCGCGCACCGGTTCGGGTTCGACGCGCCGGGGCGCGACCGCGGCGGGCGGCTCCCGGTCGAGGCCTTCATGGACGAGGTCTACCGGGCCGCCCGGCTCGTCGACCGCCTGCTCGGGCGCGCCCGGCTCGCCGTCGACGAGCACGACCGCCCCGCGGTCCGCCTGCGCCCGCTCGCCCCCGGCGTGGGCGCGTTCGGCGAGGAGATCGTGCTCGACCCGCCCGCGCCGGCGCCGGCGCAGGTCCCCGCCGCGCTCGCGACGCTGGTCCTCCAGGCGCTCCGCTCGCGCCGGCGCCTCGCGCCGCGCACGCTCGAGGACGCGCGCCGCGCCGTCGTGGCGGCCGGGCCCGCGGC
>JANJTH010000931.1 GCA_024711205.1 Planctomycetota bacterium
GCGAGCGCGCGCAGGAGCCCGGCCTCGGCCCGGACGACCTCCTCGGCCTCGGCGCGGAGCGCGGGCGGGAGCGCGGCCAGGCGCGCGCGCACGTCCTCGCCCGCGCGCGCGCGGCGGAGCAGGTCGTCGACGAGGTCGAGCGGGTCGGTCACGTCAGGCCCCCAGGTCCGCCGGCAGCGCGGCGCGCAGCGCCGCGAGCCCGCGGCGGAGCCGCTCCCACACGGCGTTCTTCGTCACGCCCAGGGCCGTCGCGACCTCGGCGAGCGTCTCGCCCGCGAGCAGGTGGCGCAGGACGACCTCGCGGTGCTGCGGGGCGAGCGCGTCGAGCGCGGCCAGCACGCGCGCGCGGGCCTCGCGCTGCGCGGCCAGGCGCGTGACCGTCGTGCCGGGGGCCGCGGGCTCGAGGGGCGCCCGCGCGGCGCCGCCGCCCGGGCCGTCCGGGCGGCCCGCGAGGGACTCGAGGTGGCGCACGCCGCCGCGCCCCTTCGCGCGCCGGTACTTCACGCGGTCCGCCACGACGCCGTCGGCCAGCGCCCGCAGCCACGCGAACAGGCCGTCCGGGCCGTGGGGCTCGAAGCGGTCGAACAGGCGCCAGGCGCGCGCGAGCGCCTCCTGGAGCAGGTCGTCCTCGTCCCACTCGGCGCCGAGCACGGACGCGCCGCGGTGCCGCACGTAGAGCGCGAGGCGCCCGACGACGGGCTCGATCGCGGCCTCGAAGGCGTGCTCGGCGAGCGCGGTCACGGCCGGCGATGCTCCTCGGCGCGCCGCCGCGCCACAAGCCGGGGCGGTGCATGGATCTGCGCGCGGGCCTGCGCGCCGTCCTGGACGCGCGCGCCGGCCCGTCCGTTCGAGTAGAAGGGGCGCCCCGCCCCGGCGGGAGGAGGTCCCGTGCCCTGGCAGTGCCCCGGCTGCGCGGCGCAGGTGCTCGACGACGCGACGGCCTGCCCGACCTGCGGACAGCGCAAGACGTCGTGGACGCTCGTGCAGGACCGGACGCGGACGATGCGCGTCACGTCGAAGAAGCGCTTCGAGTGCCTGCGCGGCGACTGGGACGCGCCGCTCGAGGCCGCGGACGACTACGCGCGCGCGCAGTGGACCCCGACCGAGGTCCTCCCCGTCGTCCACGCCGACGAGGCCCGCGCGCTCCGCGCGCAGGGGCGGCTCCCCGCGCCCCACGACGTGGTCACGGTCCGGGCCTGGCCGGGGACCGCGAAGGACCGCGAGGTCGCGCTGACCGTCCTCTACGAGGGGGCCCCGGCGCGCGACGTGCGGGTCCCTGGCCCCACGGGCCCGCTGGCCGAGGACGGGAGCTTCGACGTGCGCGTGCTCGGCGTGTGGACCGACGCCCCGGAAGGCGCCCCGGCCGACGACCTCTCCTTCGAGGGCGTCCACGTCCTCGACGTGTCCGAGCCTACCCGTCCGGCCGGGCACGCGCCGTTCGCCGACGCCGCGGCGCTCAGGCGCCCGCCGCGCCGCCTGCGCGTCCAGCCGGCCTCCGCCGTCTACCGGGGCCTCATGCGGGGGCTGTTCTTCGAGACGAACAAGGCGTTCCTGCTCCCCTGCGCGACGCCGGCCCTCCGCCGCCTGCGCGAGGTCTACGAGGAGCATCCGGGCTGCGAGGTCCTCGTCGTCGGGCACGCCGACACGACGGGGAGCGACCAGCACAACCTCGTGCTCTCGGTCGAGCGCGCGGACGCCATGGCGGCCTACCTGCGCGACGACGTCGAGCGCTGGACCGGCTACTTCACGGGCAGCCAGGGCGTCTCGAGCCCGTGGGGCACGCGCGAGGTCCAGTGGATGCTCTCGGCCCTCCCCGAGGGCGAGGGGCCGAAGTTCTACGCGGGCGAGCCGACCGGCGCGCAGGACGGGGCGACGACCCAGGCGACGAAGGACTTCCAGGCCTGGTCGAACGCGACCCGCGGGACCGCGCTCGACGAGGACGGCGTGGCGGGCCCGCTCACGCGCCGCGAGCTCGTGGCCGCCTACATGGAGCTCGACGGGACGTCGCTCCCGCCCGACGCGGTCCTCCGCACGCACGGCTGCGGCGAGTTCCACCCGGCCGTCGACACGGGCGACGGCCAGGCCGAGCAGGAGAACCGGCGCGTCGAGGTGTTCTTCTTCGAGAGCCCGCCCGGGACGCGGCCGCTCCCGCAGCCGTGCGCGGCGCCGGGCTGCGCCGAGTACCCGCAGTGGCTCGCGGCGGTCGTCGAGACGATCGACCTCACGCTGCCCGCGCCGGCGTGCGGCCCGCTGTTCGCGGTCCGGCTGCCGTCCTACTTCTCGTTCGCGCGGTCCTTCCCCAAGCCCTCGGCCCTCCCCGGCCTCCGCGCCGTGTTGGCCGCGCTCGCCGCGGACCCGGCGGGCAAGGCGGTCGTCGTCGGCCACACGGACACGGCCGGCGACGGACTCGCGAACCTCGCGCTCTCGCGCTCGCGGGCCGAGACCGTCCGCGCGCTGCTGGTCGGCGACGCCGCGGCGCTCCTCGCGCGCTTCGAGCGGGCGGACCCGTTCGAGCCGTGGGACTGGGAGGAGGTCCAGTGGATGCTCTCCGCCGTCCCGGACGCCGCGGGTGGCCCCTGCTACGCGGGCCTCGTGGACGGGCACCCGGGTCGCATGACCGAGGGGGCCCTCGGCCGCTTCCAGCTCGCGCGGGGCCTCCCGCTCACGTACGGCTGCCCGCAGGACGTGCTCGAGGCGCTCGTCGGGGCCTACCTCGAGATGCTGGCGGCGGAGCGCCCCGCCGCCGAGCGCGTCGAGGCGCTCGGCGGCGGCTCGTGGCACGCCCCGCGCCCCTTCGGCCCGGTCGCCGCCGAGGCCGAGCCGCCGCCGGACGAGGCGCGGGCGCGGCGGCGCGCCGAGGTCTTCGTCGGGGGCGACTTCACGCCGCCGACGTCGACCTGGCGCCACGACGGGAAGGCCAACGCGGCCTACGACCGCTGGTGCGACGCGGCCGCGCCGGAGCCGCCGGCGCCCCCGGTGGTCGACGTCGTGGGGCGGGTCGTGGACGAGGCCGGGCGACCCGTGTCGGGCCTCGCCTGGGAAGTCCTCGTCTTCGAGCCTGGCGCCCCGGCCGAGGAGCCGGTCGGCGGGGCCGCGACCGACGCGGCCGGCCTGCTGCGGCTCGCGCTGCCGCCGGGCCTCTACGCGCTGCGCGCGACCTTCGCGGGGCGGGCGCACCGCGAGACGCTCTGCGTGCGCCCCGACGAGGTCGAGGGGTTCACGCTCCGCATGCGCGGGGGCCCCCCCCGGGCGCGCGCCTGGGACGAGGCCGCAGTCCACCCGGTCGCGTCGGAGGACCCGTCATGAGCGCCGCCTACGGCCTCTCCTGGCTCCAGAAGAACGTCACCGCCGCGCGCTGGACGAAGGAGAACGCGCCCCGGCTCTCCCTCCAGCTCGTCCTGGGGCCGGACCGCGTCGCGGCCGGGCGCCGCGCGGCGGTGATCGTGTACGACCTCGACCTCTACCTCGGGCGGCGGAAGGACGGGGGCCACCCCTACGGCGAGACCGCGGCTCACTTCTCGGGCGACGGGAAGAGCCCATGGATCACCCTGCCGCCCGGGGCCAAGGCCGCGGTCGAGTCGGGCGCCATGGAGCGCGACGTCGACCAGGCAGGGTCCGGGGTGCTCTCGTTCGGGGTCGTGAAGTTTCAGCTCCGCGGGGACGCGGAGCGGGCGGCGCTCACGAGCCGCCACGGGCCGCAGGGCTGGTGCCCCTACTACGTCGAGGCCGAGGCGCCGCCCCGCCGCTTCGCCGGCGAGGCGGGCTACGCGCTCGAGCTGTGGACCGACCGCAGGACGGTCGACGTCGCCGGCAAGTGGGTCCAGCCGTCGCCGCGGGCCCCGTTGCCCTGGCTCGGTCCGCTCGCGTCGATCGTATACCCCGCGGAGGACCTGCGCCGGGTCACGCCGCCGCAGCGCGTGATCGCGGTCCGCTTCGTCGCGCTCGACGAGGTCGCCCCGTCCGTCCCGCCCGGGACGGTCTTCCTCGCCACGACGAACCCGGCGAACAACCCGGGGACGACCCGCCTCGTGCTCGACCACGCGCGGCAGCGCGAGCTGCTCGGGCGCCCCGGCGGCGGCGCCGTCGAGCCCACGGGCACGAGCGCGCTCGAGTCGCACGTCGCTGCGCCCGACCTGACCGGGCACTACGAGGAGGTGCCCGAGGGTGTCGACCCGGTCACGTCGGACTTCGTCTCGCCGTCGCGCCTGCTCCTCTCGCAGGCCGGCCACGCCCGCGTGGGCTGGTTCGAGCCGTACGGGCAGCTCATGTCGGGCGTCGCCTCGGCCTCGCCGCCGCCGCTCGTGGGCTACAACGCGGTCTTCCGGGGCAAGCTCACACCGGGCGCCGCGGACGGCCTCACGGTCGTCGACTGGATCCGGGTCGACGAGCTCCGCTGGGACCCCGGGCACATCGACGAGCCGCCGGCCGGGAACGTGACGACCGAGCGGGTCCGGGTCGAGCTGCGCGTGCTCAGGACCCGCCCGCGGACCGTGATCGAGCTCAGGATGTTCGCGATCACGGACACGAGCCGGCTGGTCAAGACCGGCCGGTTCGTCCGGCGCAGCCCGCGGACGCGCCTGCCCTGGGCCGCGGTCGACCGGGTCGGCGTCGGCATGCTCGTGAACGAGGCCGACGTGGACATGGTCCAGCTCAAGGCGGCGGTCGTCGCGGCCGAGGTCCAGCCGCAGCCGGCCAAGCTCCTCGACCTGATCGCGGACCGTGTCGCGCCCGCGGCCCTGCGCCCGGCCGTGGACGAGTTCGAGGACGGCAAGACGCTCAGCGCGTTCCAGCTCGCGAGCCGGGAGCTCGAGGCGGCGATGAACGCGTTCTCGGGCCCGCGCCAGCTCTACGCGGCGGACGCGGTCCAACGCCTGCACTACTTCGCCCGCACGACCCCGATCAAGAGCAAGAGGGGCAGCACGGCGAGCGCCTTCGATTGGCTCACGCGCATGCTCGACGCGCGGATCCAGGAGCACGCGGGCAAGATCGTGACGACGGACGCAGACATCGAGAAGGCGCTCGACTCGGTCTTTCGGCAGGAGAAGGGTCGAGGGTTCCAGCTTGCCCAGATCGCCGCCTCGGGGAAGAACACGTACGCCTTGAAGTTCGGCTCGGTCGCGAAGCGTGGCAAGGACGTCGAGGTCGAAGGCCCCAAGGCGTCGGGCAAGACCGCGGTCGTGGGGATCGGCGCCGAGGTTTTCTCGCTGGAGGTGACCGTCTCGGGGCCCGTGGCCGAGCGCTGGGGTGGCACCCACACCTACCTCGGGCTCCTCGCCTCGGTGGGGACCGGGTTCGAGTTCAAGTTCGGACTGGGCTCCGGGGAGGGCGGGCTCGGGTCGAGCGGCGGCTCGGGCGGGGCCGTGGATTGCACGTTGACCTCGTTCGTGCCGATCGAGCCGAACGACCTCCACCACGCGATCTTCGCGATCGCCGCGGTCACGCTCCCGGGGGCGATCGGGACGCCCTTCGACTCGATCGGGCTCGAGGCGTCGAGCGCGCTGTTCTCGCTCCGCGTCTCGCCGCGAATCGGCCCCGCGGTCACCCTCTCGGCCGTGGTGGAGAAGATCTACGAGCCGAAGGCCGAGCTGCCCAAGCTCCCTGAAGCGCAGGACCTGGCCAACTGGACGGACATCTCGAAGGACGACGACGGCAAGGAGCAGACCGGCTTCCAGAAGATGCTCGAGGACAAGAAGAAGCTCGAGTTCAAGATCGCGCTGTTCGGGTTGAGCGAGACCCTCGGCTTCCTCGTGAAGTCCTCCGAGTCGAGGGAGCTGGCGCGTCGCATGGCACCGACCGTCGCGCGCCTCGTCAGCAAGGAGCAGCACGTGCCCGTGGACATCACGGCCGACCCCGAGCTCATCCTGTTCGAGGTCGGGCGCGCGACGGTGATCGAGGCGGCGCGGGAGCGGCTCGAGTACCGGCTCGCGGCCTACCGACGCCTGATCGAGATGCCGGGCTGGATCGCCGCGGCCGGCTTCAGCTCGCCCGAGTGGAGCGCGAAGGTGCCCGACAAGGACGCGCGCAACGAGGCCCTCTCGGCCGATCGCGCCCGCGCCGTCATGATGGCCGTCCGGGCGGCGATCGGCGGCCCGGGGGGCGGGGTCTGGCCGCCCGGGCGGGCCCGGACCGAGTCCGCGCAGGGCTTCGGTCCGCGCGGCGCCTACAAGGTCGGCGGGCTCCTCGACCCGGACCGCCTCGACGCGGCGCTCGTCTGCGACGCGTGCGGGCGGACCTACGCCTCGCCCGAGGTCCTCGACGAGGTCCTGCGGGACGCGAAGGTCCAGGCGAGCGGCGTGTGCGTCGCGGGTCATCCGGTCCGCGCGATGCAACTCGCGGAGGCCAGGGCGAAGGTCGCGAAGGACGCGGCGAGCTACCCCGAGTGGCGCCGCGTCGACCTCGTGATCAACGGGCAACTCGTGGCCCGGTTCACGGCCGACGGCCCGGTGCCCTGAGCACTCGGGACCCCTACCGCAGGACGAGCTCCCAGGTGCTGAAGATCGTCGCCTTCTCGGGCGGGTGGCCGCCGAAGAGCACCGCCCGGCGGCGGTCGGGGTCCCAGGCTAGCGCATGCCAGCGCCGCGGGGCGGGCAGCAGGTGGTGCGGGTAGCCCGAGAGGCGGGGGCGCCAGCGCGCGCCGTCCCAGGACCAGCTCCCCTTGCGCGTGTACTTCCCGTCCCAGCCGCCCATGGCGAGCAGCTCCTCGCCCATGTCGACGAGGGCGAGGCTCCCGATCCCGCGGAAGCCCGGCGTCGTGAGCTCCTGGCGGGCCCAGCCCCGGTCCGGGCTCCAGGTCCACAGCTCGGTCCGGTTCGGCGGGGCGTCGCCGCCGAGCACGACGAGCTGGTCGCGCGACGCGTCCCAGCACACGGCGACGCCCGTGCAGGGCGCCGGGCCGGGGGCCGGGCCCGGGTCGAGGGGCGTCCAGGTCCGACCGTCCCAGGCCCACAGGTCGGCCGCGCCCTTCCAGGCGGGGTCGAAGCCGCCGAACAGGACGGTCCGCCGGCGCTTCGGGTCGTAGCCGAGCCCGGGGCCGGTGCGCACGCCGGGGCCCGCCTCGGGGCCGGCCCTGCGCTGCCAGCGGGTCCCGTCGTGCTCCCAGGTGTCGCCGTGGGCCGCGGCGTCGCCGCGCGGGACGCCCTGCGCGTCCCTGGGCCCGTGCACCGAGCCGCCGAAGAGCACGACGCAGCCGCGCGCGGCGTCGTAGGCCATGCCGTGGCCGTAGCGGGGCGGCGGGCCGTCGGGGCCGGGCGGCGCCTCGGTCCAGGCGACCCCGTCCCACCACCACGTGTCGCCGAACAGCGTCCGCTGGTCGTGCCCGCCGAACAGGAGCGCAGCGCGGCGCGCGCGGTGCCAGGCGAGCCCGTGCGACCAGCGCGGCGGCGGGGCGCGGGCGAGGTCGCGCGCGGGGAACCACGACTCGCCGACGAAGTCCTCCTGCGCGACGTCGCCGGGCCGGACGAGCGCGGGGGCGGGTCCCTCGGGCGCGGCGGGGTCCGGGGCGGCCTCGGCCGGGTCGTCCGCGAGGCCGTCGGCGTGCTCGGCCGCGCGGGG
>JANJTH010000005.1 GCA_024711205.1 Planctomycetota bacterium
CCGCGCTCGTCGGGGCGAGCGTCCCGGACGCCGGCGCGTGGCGCGCGCGCGCGCGCGCGGCCTGGTCGTCGCGCCGGCGCCGGCGCGTGCTCGGCGGGCGTGACGCGCTCGCGATCGAGCAGGAGGTCTCGGCGACGGCCCCCGCCTGCACGCGCCACGGCCGGGGCTGCCCGCCGGTCGCGACCGTCCTGCGGCGCGGCGCGACGACCCGCCGCCTGGCCCCGCTCCCGGCGGCCCCCGGCCCGCGGGACCTCGCGGGGCTGTCTGCGACCCCCGCGCCGGCGGCCGCGCGCGCGGCCTGACCCGACCGACGGGCGAGGGCCGCGCCGGGCTGACCGACCGGAGGGAGGTCGGCCCGGCCAGACCCCAACGCGGAGGGGACCTCCCGCGACCGAAGGGCGAGGGCCGGGCCCCTCCGGTCGGCCGGCGAGGAGGTCGGCCCGGCCTGACCCGAGCGCGGCGTGACCTCACGCACCCCGCCCGGAGGCCGCGCCCCGGGCGGGGCAGGGTCCCCGGCAAACTCCGCCTGCGCCGGGCGCGTAGCATGGGGCGATCCCCGCGCAGGGGGATCCGGAGGCCTCATGCTTCGCGCCCCTCGCCTCGCCGCCGCCCTGGCGGCCGCGGCCCTCTGCCTCGCGCCCGCCGCGCCCGTCCGCGCGCAGGACCTCGACCTCGACGCGCTCGAGCGGACCTTCGAGGCCGTCGCGCGCGACGCGACGCCCCGCACGGTGCTCGTCAAGGCGATCGTCGACGCGCAGCGCATGGGCGCGGGCAGCGGCGCGATCATCTCGCCGGACGGGTTCATCCTCACCTGCACGCACGTGATCGAGGTCGGCAAGACGATCGAGGTCGTCCTGAGCGACGGCACGACGCACCAGGCCAAGGTCCTCGGGCGCAACGTCCGGCAGGACTACGCGCTGCTCAAGGTCGAGGCGAAGGGCCTGCCGTTCTTCCGCCTGGGCGACTCGACGAAGGTCGCGCAGGGCGACTGGGTCATGGCGCTCGGCCACCCGGGCGGGCCGTACCCCGACGTGAAGCCGGCCTTCGCGGCCGGGCGCGTGCGCGCGCTCGAGCGCAAGCTGCCCGTCGGCTTCATGCAGAAGTACTACAACCGCGCGATCATGACCGACTGCCCGATCTACGCGGGCGACTCGGGCGGCCCGCTCGTGAACCTGGCGGGCGAGCTGATCGGGATCAACGGCGCGATCGTCATGATCAACGAGATGGCCTTCGCCGTGCCGCTCGAGCAGATCCTCGCGGACCTCGAGCGCCTCAAGGCGGGCGAGACGATCGAGGGCGAGCAGGCCGGCCCCGAGGCCTTCCGCGACATGCAGTCGATCGTGTCGCCCGAGGACTACCAGAAGATGATGTCCCGGGCGTTCAAGAACCTGCCCAAGCTGTTCGGCGGCGGGGAGTCGCCCTTCGGCGGCGAGGGCCCCGACCTGAGCAAGCTGTTCGGCGAGGGCTCGCCCTTCGGCGAGCTGTTCGGCGGCGGGCAGGGCGGCGAGGGCCCGGACCTGCAGAAGATGATGGAGCAGCTGTTCGGCGGCGGCGAGCGGCCGGAGCGCCCGCGGCGCGGCCAGCGGCCCGACGCTCGCCCGCAGCCCGCCCCGCGCGCGGCCGGCGGGGCGGTCCTCGGCGCGCGCGCGGCCGAGGGCCAGCCGGGGCTCCACGGGGTGCTCGTCGACGACGTCGCGCCCGAGGGGCCGGCGGCCCGGGGCGGCGTCCGCAAGGGCGACGTGATCGTGTCGGTCGGGGGTCAGCCCACGAAGGACATGGACGCGCTGCGGCGCGTCCTCGGGGCGCGCGCGCCCGGCGACCGGGTCGAGGTCGTCGTCGACCGCGCCGAGGCCGTGGACGGCGTGTTCGTCCAGAGGCGCCACACGCTGACCGTCGCGCTGGGCGGCCGTTGAAGGGAGCGGCCCGCCCCCGGGGTGGGCCGCGCAGGAGCGAGCACATGACCCGTCCCGTCGAGACCTCCCCCGCCCGCTCGAGCTGGCGTGGCCACCGCGTCGTGACGTTCGCGGGCGCGCTCGCGCTCGCGTGCGTCGCCCTCGCGCCTGCCCGCGCGCAGGACGCGCCGCGGCCGGGCTCCGACCCGCGCGCGGTCCCGGGGCGCAACGCCGTGCTCGAGCGCGCGCTCGGGCCGGTCGCCGCCGCCGCGCGCCGCCACGTCGTCGCGGTGACGGTCGACGGGCGGACGCGCGGCTTCGGCGTCGTCGTTCGACCCGGGAAGGTCGTGACCTCGCTCGAGGCGGTCGGGTCGGGCGCGCGGCTGCGCGTCGAGGGCGGGGCGGGCGCGTTCCCGGTCACCGTCGTGCGCCGGCACGCGGCCCACGGGGTCGCCGTGCTCGACTTCGAGGACGGGGGCGCGTTCGCGCCGATCGCGCTCGTCGACCCGGCGGCCGTGCGCGTGGGCCAGTTCGTGGCCGTCGTCGGGACGGGCGAGGCGCCGCTCGCGGCGGGCGTCGTCTCGGCCGTCGAGCGCAAGGTCGAGCCCTCGCCCGAGGGCCAGCAGAACGTGCTCATGGGGCTGCTCGCCGAGGGCAACGAGGGGCACAAGCGGGCCTACCCGCGCGTGCTCCAGCACGACGGGCCGCTCCAGCCCGAGCACCTGGGCGCGCCGGTCGTCGACCGGCAGGGGCGCCTGCTCGGGGTGAGCGTCGCGGCGCCGTACCGCGGGAGCAGCCACGCGGTCGAGACGGCGGCGCTCGTGGGGCTCCTCGACCTGCCGGGCGACGCGGGGGGCGCTGCCCCCGAGGCGCGCCCCGGCCGGCGGCCCGGGGCCCAGGGCGCGCCGATCGGCCGGCCGTGGCTCGGGGTCTCGGCGCAGCCGGCGGACCCGGCCCCCGCGACCGGCTTCGGCGTGGCGCTGCAGTCCGTGGCCGGGCCGGCCGAGGCCGCCGGGCTGCGGGTGGGCGACGTCGTGACGCACATGGACGGCCAGGCGCTGCGCTCGATCGACGACTTCATCGACCGCGTCGGCAAGCGCGCGCCGGGCGAGGAGGTCCGCCTGACGGTCCTCCGCGGCGGGCGCGAGCAGGTCGTGTCGGTCACGCTCGGCGCGCGGTAGCGGCTCGTCGAAGGGCCGCCGGCCCGGTCGGCGGAGGGCTCCGCCGATCGGGGTCTGGCGGCCTGGCGCGACGCGGCATCACGCGGGCCCCCGACGCAGGTTGAGCGGGGGGCCGCCACGGCTAGAATCCGCCCGGCGCCGGGGCTCCCTGCCGCGCCGTAGCGAGGACCGCCGTGACGACGACCGTCGGGCTCGACAAGGACGACCTGCTCACGATCCTGGCGCCGGACGGGACCGTCGATCCGGAGCTCGACCCCGGGCTCGACGGCGCGCAGTGCCTGCGCATGTACGAGGCGATGGTCCAGACGCGGGTCATGGACGAGCGCCTCATGAACCTGCAGCGCCAGGGGCGGATCTTCTTCTACCTGGCGTCGACCGGGCAGGAGGCGTGCAGCATCGGCCCCGCCGCGGCCCTGACGCCCGACGACTGGTGGGTGCCGGGCTACCGGCAGCCGGGCGCGTTCGTCTACCGGGAGGTGCCGCTCAAGCTGCTCGTCGCGCAGTGCTACGGCAACGCCTGGGACGTGACGAAGGGCCGGCAGATGCCGGTGCACTACGCGTTCCGCGAGCAGAACATGGTCTCGATCTCGAGCCCGATCGGGACGCAGGTGATCCAGGCCGCGGGCGTCGCCATGGCCATGAAGCGCCGGGGCCACGCGAAGGTCGCGATCACGTACATCGGCGACGGCGGGACCTCGAGCAACGACTTCCACGCGGGCATGAACTTCGCCGCGGTCGACAAGGCCCCCGTGATCGTGATCTGCGAGAACAACGGCTGGGCGATCTCCGTGCCGACGCCGAGGCAGACGGCGTCCGAGACGTTCGTGCAGAAGGCGGTCGCCTACGGCATGACCGGCGTGCGCGTCGACGGCAACGACGTGTTCGCGACCTACAAGGCCGTGCGCGACGCGCGTGAGCGGGCCGTGCGCGGCGAGGGCCCGACGTTCCTCGAGTTCGTGACCTACCGCCTGGCCGGCCACTCGAGCTCGGACGACCCGAAGCGCTACCGCCCGGAGGCGGAGTGCGAGGCCTGGCGGGCGAAGGACCCGATCGAGCGCCTGCGGCTCTACCTCGAGGCGCGCGGCCTGTGGGACGCCGCCCGCGAGGAGGCGCTCCTCGAGCGCTGCCGCAAGGCGATCAACGAGGCCGTGAACGACAACGAGCGGGTGCCGCGCCCCGAGCTGATCAGCATGTTCGAGGACGTGTGGGCGGAGCTCCCGCCGGACCTCGCGGCCGCGCTCGACGAGGAGCGGCAGGCGCGCGGCGAGGGCCGGTTCCCCTGATCGGACGGACCCGGCCGCCGGCCGGGTCGCCGCCGGCCAGCGCGGTCGCGCCCGAGTCTTCACCAACCCGACAGCGAGCACCGTCGAGAGGTCCCCGTGGAGTTCCTGCTGCCCGACATCGGCGAGGGCGTCGCCGAGGGCGAGATCGTCAAGTGGTACGTGGCCCCGGGGGCGACCGTCCGCGAGGAGCAGGACTTCGTCGAGGTCATGACCGACAAGGCGACGGTCATGATCCCGTGCCCCGTGTCGGGGACGCTCGGCGAGCTGCTCGCGCGCGAGGGCGACGTCGTGCCGGTCCACAGCCCGATCGCCCGCTTCACGCAGGTCACGAGCGGGCGGCTCGCGGGCGCGCACGGCCAGGCGGGCCACACGGCCGGCGCGCCCGTCGCCCAGGCGGCGAGCGGCGCCGCCGCGCACGCCGCGGCCGGGGGCGGCAACGGCGC
>JANJTH010000130.1 GCA_024711205.1 Planctomycetota bacterium
GCTCGGGCGCCGGGCGCGCCTGCGGCCGCGCGGTTCACCGGGCGACGCCGCCCGCGGCCGGGCCCGCGGCGACGGCCCGGTCCGCGCCGGCCGAGGTGCCCGCGAGCGGATGGCGGGCGAAGAACGCCTGCATGCGCGCGATCACCTCCGGGCCGGCGTCCTCGAGCACGTAGTGGCCCGCGTCGGCGAACCGATGGACCTCGGCCGCGGGGAACCGCCGCCGCCACTCCTCGAGGAAGGTGTCGTCGAAGCAGAAGTCGCGCCCGCCCCAGCAGATCAGCATGGGCTTCTCGCGCAGGAGGTGGAGCGCCTGCTCGATCCTGCAGATCGGCTCCCACGAGGGGATCCGCGAGTGCATGGGGATGTCCTGCACGAAGCGCAGGTGCCCGACCCGGTCGGCCCACGAGCCGTAGGGCCCCAGGTAGCCCCGGCGCACGTCGTCGGGCAGGTAGCGGGCCACCGCCCGGACCTGCGCCGCGCGCGCGAAGCCGTTGAGCCCGCGGATCAGGAGGTCGCCCAGGTACGGCACGCGGCACAGGTCGATCGAGGGCGGGATCCGCTGCGAGCGGAACGCGGCCGTGTTGAGCACGACGAGCCGGCGCACGCGCTCGGGGTGGCGGACCGCCCAGCCCATGCCGATCGCGCCGCCCCAGTCGTGGACGACGAGCGTCACGTCGCGGAGGACGAGGCTGTCGCAGAGCTGCTCGAGGTTGTCGACGTGCCGCGCGAGCGTGTAGTCCCAGCGCTGCGGCTTGTCGGACAGTCCGTGGCCGATGTGGTCCGGGACGACGCAGCGAAACGGCCCCGCGAACGTCCGCACGAGCTCGCGGTAGTAGAACGACCACGTCGGGTTGCCGTGGACCATGAGCATGGGCGGCGCGTCGGGCGGCCCCTCGTCGAGGTAGCTCAGGCCGAGCCCGCCGGGCAGCGTCAGCCGCCGCGGCGTCCAGGGGTAGAGGTCGCCCAGCGAGCGCGGGTCGAAGCCCGGCTGCTGGGCCGCACCGGCTCCTCCCTCGCTCACCGGCGACCTCGGCTCGCTCGCTCCTCGCCGTGGCGCGTCCGCCGCCTCCGGCGGCGGCCCCGCCGCGGCTCCTCCCTCGCTCACCAGTGCAGCCCCAGCATCAGGCAGTTCAAGCCGCTGCCGATCCCCAGCATGGCGCACGTGTCGCCGGGCTCGAGCCGGCCCTCCTCCTCGGCGAGCGCGAGCGCGAGCGGAAGCGCGACCGAGCCGACGTTGCCCAGGCGCTCGAGCGTCGCGAAGTCGCGGGCGGGGTCGAGCGCGAGGCGCTCGAACAGCGTCCGCCGGTAGCTCGCGCCGACCTGGTGGCAGAACAGCCGGTCCGGGCCGCGCTCCTCCCAGCCCAGCTCGCGCTTGCAGAGCGCCCAGGTCTCGGCCGCGAGGTCGCAGCCGTTCTGGAGCACGGCCTCCGCATCCGTCGACATGAGCGGATGCGCGCCCTCGTCGGCGAAGCCCTGGTCGGGCGCGCTGCGGCACAGCCCGTTGTGCTCCGTCGCCTGGCGGAACACGCCGCCGAGCAGGCGCCGCCCGGGCGCGCGCGCGAGCTCGGGCCGGCACAGGACCGCCGCGACCGAGCCCGAGCCGATCGTGAGCGACGCGAACGCGGGCTTGATCTGCCGGCGGTCGAGCGTCCCCTGCTCGGCCCGCGCCACGAGGTCGCGCACGGTCGCGTCGACGAGGGGGCGCCCGTTCTCGGTCGCGACGACGAGCCCGGCCTCGATCTGCCCCAGCTCGATCATGTTCGCGACGGTCACGAGCCCGTTCATGAACCCGAGGCAGGCGTTCGAGATGTCGAACACGAGCGCGTCCTTCGCGACGCCGAGCCCGTGGGCCACGACGTTCGCGGTCGCGGGCTCGAGGAAGTCGCGGCACACCGAGGTGTGGAGCACGGCCCCGATCCGGTCGGCGGGGACGCCCGAGCGCTCGATCGCGCGCGCCCCGGAGCGGAGGCTGACGCTCGAGGGCGGGGTGCCCGCGGGCCACACGCGGCGCTCGCGGACGCCGCTCATGAGCTCGAGGCGCCCCGCGGGGAGGCCGAGCCGTGCGTAGACCGGCCCGAGCGCGTCCTCGAGGGCCGCCGAGGAGAGGACCTCGGGCGGGAGCTCGTGGCCGAGCCCGGCCAGGCAGACGCGGTCGTATCGCATGGAGCCTCCACCGCCCGCGGCGGGCGCGAGGGCGCGGCAGTCTATCAGCGGCCGCCCGGGTGGCGAGCCCGGAGGCCCGCCCCCGGGGGGCCGCCGGCGGGGGCTACCGGCCGCCCCGGGCCGCCAGGGTCGCGTGGACGTCGTCGACGAGGCGCTGCGCGCCGGCCCGGTCGCCCGCGGCGGCCATGCCCTCGGCGCAGCGGATCGTCAGCGCGGCGAGCTCGACCGCGGGCTCGTCGCCGCGCTCGATGGCCCGCCGGATCATGCGGGCGGCGTCGTCCCAACGCTGGAGGCGGAGCTGCTCGCCGATGAGCTGGAAGCCGCGCAGCGGGTCCGTGTCCCAGGCGTGAAGCAACTGCGTCTCCCAGGCGCGCAACGCCGGCGGCGTCGCCCTGGACGCGACCCCGAGGAGCGCGGGGAGGGAGAGCAGCAGCCACGCCGGGCCGAGCCAGGGGCGCGCACGGGCGAGCCCGGGCTCGAACGGGGTGAGCAGCCGCGTCACGAGGAGGAGGAGCGGCAGCGCGACGACCGGGGAGAGCAAGAGGACGAGCGTCTGGTGGTCACGCGTCGGGTCGAACGACCAGGCGATCGAGTGGAGGATTCGGAGCCGTGGCCCGTGGATGACCACGTCGGCGCCGGCGGTCACGAAGGATGCGTAGAGCGGGGACTGGGCCAGCGCGAAGGCCACGGCGGCGGCCGCGGCGGCGCTCGCCGCTGCGAGCCTCGGCCACCGCGCCCACCCGAACGCGAGCGGCGCGACGAGCACGACGAGGGAGGGGAGCTGGTAGCGCGGCCCCGGGGTCGGGCCGCTGAGCCACCCGTGCGGGATCGCGACGCTCATCCCGTAGGAGAGCACGACCACGGCCGCGGCGTGCCGCGCGACGGCCGGGTGGCGGCGGTGGAGCGACGGCAGCCCGAGGAGGGCGAGGACCACCCACGGCACGTGGCTGAGCAGCCCGCGGAACGGGCCGAGCAGGAGCTCGAGCGCGAACCGCGGCTCGGGCAAGCCGAACACGGACACGCCGATCGTGTACCCGTGCTGGAGGTCGGGGTTCGCCGGCGCAGGGGGGGACGTGGTGAATGGGCCGCCGTAGTTGGCGGCGTTCCAGGCGAAGAAGGCCAGCGCCATGGGGGCGGCGCCCGCGAAGAACGCCATGCGCGGGCCCCCGCGAAGCCGCAGGGCGGCCAGGGCGCCGAGCGGGGCGGCCTGCGACAAGACGGAGCCGAAGTCGCACAGGACGGTGCCCCCGGCGGCGGCCCCGGCGAGGGCGGCCGTCACGGGCGTGCACGCGGGGCGCGCGAGCTGGAGCAAGGCCCACGCCGCGCAGGCGATCGAGGCCGGATGCGCGGTGACGACGCCAGCGAGCGGGAACGCGATCGAGCACACGCCGAAGGCCAGGGCCGCCCGCTCCGGCCTGGGCGCCTCCAGCACGCGCAACAGCTCGGCGAGGACCCCGGCGACGAACGCGGTCGGGAGCGCGGCGAGCAACGCCACGAACACGGCAGACTCGAGGAGGAGCTGCAGGGCTCGGCGTGCTTCGCGGGACGGGTCGCCTGGTGGCGCGTCCGGGAGCGGGGCGAGCCAGCGGACGGCGGCGCACCAGGGCGCGAGGAGGGCCGAGGTGCCGGGCGCGAAGATCGAGACGCCCCCGCCCTCGCGCCCCTGGGGGAAGACGAAGTCGCCCGAGAGCGCGAGCTCCTCGGGGGTCTCGACGCGGAGGCGGCCCTGGGAGAATGCCTCCGCGAGCGCGATGTGCCGCCCGCCGAGCGGGCCGAGCAGATGCCCGGGCCAGGAGAACCCGACGTAGAGGAGCCAGAGGGCGAGGACGAGGCGCCAGCCCGCTCCCCCGGGCCTCGCGGCAGCTGGGGGCAGACCCGAGGGAGGCGCGGCATCATGGGGCCGCTGGGCCTGGGCGCCGGCGCCCCGACCCGAGTCGTCGGCCGTGAGCTCCTGCCCGGGGCCGTCGTGGCGACGGTCGCGCGGATCGGGCGTGGGCGTGGGCGAAGCGGCGGGCTCGCGCGTGTGAACCGGCAGGTCCTCGGGCGGGACGTCAGCCACGGACGCGGCCATCGCGGGGGCGGGCGCCCGGCGCGCCACCTCCGTCCCACGCCGCGCAGGGGGTCGCCGGCGCTCCAGCGCCCTCCGGGGCGCGCCCCATGAGCAGCGCCGCGGGGGCGGGCTCGTACAGGGTCCTGCTCACAGCTCGCGCCCGCAGGCCCCGCAACGCGGGGCGTTCGGCGCGAGGGGCGCGTCGCAGTAGGGGCACTCGAAGCGGACGCCGGCGAGCGGGCCAGCGGGGACGGGCGCGGGGAGGTCGATGACCGTCTCGGGCTCGTCGTCGTCCGCCGCGGTCTCGACCATGTCCTGGGGCCGACGGGGGGACGGCGGGCCGAGGGGGCGCTGCGGGCCAGGCGTGGGGGCGAACGGGTCACCTGGCCGCGGCGCGCTGTACACCTGGGCCGAGGACAACGGCATCACCAAGATCGCGCTGGGCCACCACCGCGACGACCTGGTGGCCACGTTCTTCCTCAACCTGTTCTTCCACGCCAAGCTCAGCGGCATGCCGCCCAAGCTGCTGTCGGACAACGGCAAGCACGTGGTGATCCGCCCGCTGGCCTACGTGCGCGAGGACGACATC
>JANJTH010000199.1 GCA_024711205.1 Planctomycetota bacterium
CGGCGCGCGCCGGGACGTCGCGCTGTCGGGGGCGCCGGGGCTCACGGGCGCGAGTGTCGGCCCTCCCCCCGGCCGGGGCAAGGGACCGCGCGCGGCCGCGCGCGCCGGGTAGGCTCGGCCCCCGTGACCGCGCCCCGCCAGCTCCACCTCGTCGACGCGACCTACGAGGTCTTCCGCGCCTACCACGCCATGCCGTCGCTCCGCGGGCCCGACGGCCGCGAGGTGGGGGCGCTGCGCGGGCTCGTGGGGTCGCTCCGCAAGCTCCTGCGCGCGCCCGGCGTCACGCACGTCGCCTGCGCCACGGACCGCACGCTGACCTCGTTCCGCAACGCGCTCTACCCGGGCTACAAGACGGGCGACGGCGTGCCGCCCGACCTCCTCGCGCAGCTCGGGCTCGTCGAGGAGCTCCTGCCCGCGCTCGGGCTGGTCGTCTGGCCCATGGACGACCTCGAGGCCGACGACGCGCTCGCGACCGCCGCGGCCCGCTACCGCGACGCCTTCGACCGCGTCGTCGTGTGCTCGCCCGACAAGGACCTCGCGCAGTGCGTCGAGGGCGAGCGCGTCGTCCTGTGGGACCGCCGGCGCGAGGTCGTCTACGACGAGGCCGGCGTGCGCGCGAAGTGGGGGGTGGCCCCGGCCTCGATCCCCGACTGGCTCGCGCTGACCGGCGACGCCGCGGACGGCTTCCCCGGGGTGCCCGGGTGGGGCGCGAAGTCGGCCGCGGCCGTGCTCGCGGCCCACGGCCACCTCGACGCGATCCCCGCCGACCCGGCCGCGTGGACGGCCAAGGTGCGGGGCGCCGCCCGCCTCGCCGCGAGCCTCGCTGCGCACCGCGAGGACGCCCGGCTGTTCCTCCGCCTCGCGACGCTCCGCCGCGACGCGCCGCTCGCCGAGGGCCCCGACGACCTGGCCTGGCGGGGCCCCGGCCCGGCCTGGCCCGAGGTCGCGGCGCGGATCGGGGCCCGCGCCGACCGGTTCTGAGCGCCCTCCGGAAGCGAAGCCGCCCCGCCTGGCGGGCGGGGCGACTCCGCGGACAGTTCAGGAGGTCGGGCCCCGGGACCTCCCCGGGGCCCGCAGGAGGCGGTCAGCGCACGTCGACGTAGGAGCCGCCGTTCTGGGCGGCCACCTGCTGCATGAAGTTCCGGGCGTCCGTGTCGCCCTCGATCCCGATCCCGAACGCCTCGATCCGGGCGCCCTGGGTGTTCGCGCCGCGGATCATCTCGCGGTGCTGCTCGAAGGTCCCGACGTAGTGCATGGCGCAGTCGAGGAAGTTGGGCGACCCGTCCGAGAGGAGCGCGATCGTCTTCACGTCCTTGTCCGCGAGGGCCGTCGACACGGCGAGCCCCGAGTTCGTCCAGCCCATGGGCTGGACGCCGGCGATCCAGGCCAGCGCGGCCTGCTTGTTCTCGAGCGAGGCCGGGCGCTTCGCGGGCCAGCAGGTGCGCACGCACTCGTCGAAGAACATGACGTTGAACTGGAAGCTGTGAGGCAGCGCGGAGATCGAGCGCCGGAGCTCGGACTTGGCCCGGTCGAGCCGGTTGCCGTGCACGATCTGCTGGTTCTCGTCCTCGAACGGGTTCACGGCGATCGTCATGGAGCCCGAGTTGTCGACCACGTAGATGATCGTGTCGTTCGCGGTGTTCAGCTCCTCGCCGAAGAACACGGGCGGGGGCTGGTCGCGCGGGTCGCCCTGGTCCGGCTGCTTCTCGGGCGGGGCCGGGGGGGTGTTCGGGGCGGGCGGGTTCGGGTCGTAGACCGGCGCCGAGATCGGCAGGTCGAGCCCCGCCGTGTCGAGCGGACCCCCGCTCGGGGGGCCGTAGCCCGACGTCGACGGGCCGGCGACGGCCACGCTCACGCTCAGGAACACCGTCCCCGCCATGAGCACCGCGCCGCCCGTGCGCGCGGCCACGCTGAACGCCGAGATCCGCTTCATGCCACCCCTCCTGACCGTCCAAGGGGAGGACAGAGCACATGGTGGGCCAAGAGTCACTCGGCCGAATCCACGCGACTTAGCACACCCGATCACCCCACCCCCTCAACTTTCGTTGCGGGGGTGGGCCCATCGTGCCTTCAACCGGGGTTGGCAGTCCGGGTTCCATACCTTGCGCTCGCAGACCTTACGTCGGGCTCACCGGGGGTTGACGGCAGGCGGAGCGTGAAACGAGCCCCTCCCAGGGTCGGGCTCACGTCGACATCCAGCGTGCCCCCATGGGCTTCGACGACGCCGAGGGCGACGGAGAGGCCGAGCCCCGTGCCCGGCACGGCGCTCCCCCCGAGCGGACCCTTCGTCGTGAAGAACGGCTCGAAGACGCGGCGCGTCAGCTCGGGCGGGATCCCGGGGCCGGAGTCCTCGACCGTGACGGCCGCCGCGTAGGGCGGCGCGGTCGGGGCGACCCGGAGCGCGATCCGCGGCGACGGGCGCCCCCCGACCGCGTGGAGCGCGTTGATCACGAGGTTCACGACGACCTGCTCGAGCTGGGTCGCGTCGCCCTGGACGACCGGGGTCGCCGGGTCCACGGCGAGGTCGACGGGCACGCCGCGGCGGTCGACCTCGACCTGCAGGAGGTGGAGCGCGCCCTCCGCGACGCGCCCGAGCGCGACCCCGGGCACGAGGTGGATCGGCGCGCCGCGCGCGAAGCGGAGCAGGTGCTCCACCGTCACGAGCGCGCGCCCGAGCGTCTCGTGCACGATCGGGAGGACCTCGACCGCGTCCTCGGGCCCGCCCTGGCGCGCCAGCTCGACGTGGCCCTGCGCCCCGCCGAGCAGGTTGCCGAACTCGTGCGCGATCCCCGACACGAGCCGCCCGACCGCGGCGAGCTGCTCCTGCCGGAGCAGGCGGGCCTCGTAGTCGCGGAGCAGCGTGACGTCCTGGAACACGAGGATCGAGCCGAGCCGGCGCGCGGCGAGGTTCTCGAGCGGCGTCAGCGCGTAGCCGATCCGGATCTCGCGCCCGTCGGGGCGCGTGAACGCCACGTCCTGGCGCGGCGCGGGCAGCCCGTCGTCGGGCTCGTCGGTCGGCGGCAGCTCGAGGACGCGGACGATCGGCTCGAGCCCCTCGACCTCGGCGATCGGCCGCCCGAGCACGCGGTGCGCGGGCAGGCCCAGGATCCGCTCCGCGGCCCGGTTGTAGGTCCGCACGCGCCGCTCGTCGTCGGTCACGAGCACCCCGCTCGCGACGCACGCGAGCACGTCGCGCAGGTGCGCGCCGAGCGCCGCGAGCTCGGCGCGCAGCTCCGACGTCTCCGCCTCGCGCTCGGTCCGCTCCTGCTCGGCCTCGCGCGAGAGGAACCCCGTGAACACGCCGGCCGCGAGGAGCAGCGTCGCGCGGGCCGTGAGGATCGGGTCGAGGGGCGAGGTCGCGAGCCCGTGGCGGATCGCGAGGAACGTGAACCCGACCGCCGCGAGCCCGCCCGCGAGCACGCCCGCGAGGAGGTCGCGCGACACGGCGACGACGAGCCCGAGGAGCACGAAGCCGGTCAGCTCCGGCTCCGCGGTCTCGGTCAGCGACGAGGCGAGGAGCAGCCCCATGACGGCGAGGTCGAACACGAGGACCCAGGCCAGCCCCGCGAACGGGCGCCACGCGGGCCGGCGCTCGAGGAGGAACAGCGTCGAGACGAGCGCCACGAGCGCGGGGAGGAACCCGAACAGGGGCGCCGCGCCGACGCGGCCCTCGGGCCCGAGCTGCCCGCGCACCGCGACGACGACGAGCGCGAGCACGAGGATCGCGCGGAACGCGAGCAGAAAGGTCGTGCGGGAGGGGGTCACGCGCCGACCGCCTCGGCGCGCGAGGCCGGGAGCCAGGCGGGGCGGGGCGCGGTCGCGAGCGCGACGCCGGCGAGCGCGGCGAGGACCGGGCAGGCAGGCGCCAGGTAGCGCGGGATCGGGTAGAGGAGCGCCGGCGCGAACGCGAAGAACGCGACGAGCGCGGCGAGCGGGCGCAGGCGGGCCCAGCGCGGGTCGCGCAGGACGAACCACAGCCCCGCCGCGGCGGCGACGAGGCGGGCCCAGTGGAGGGGGAGGGCGCCCCAGCGCGCGACTTGCAGGCGCGGGTGCTCGACGAGGCGGACCGCGCCCGGCAGCTCGAGCCAGTACCAGGCGTTGATCCGCAGCGTGCGCCCGAGCGAGCGGAGCGGGTGCTCGCGCCAGGCCTCCGCGGCCCGGCGCAGGAGCTCGCGGCGCGTGCCCTCGAGCCCGAGCAGCTCGTACATGTGCCCCTCCTGCGTGAACGCGCTCTCCTGGTAGCCGGTGGCGGGGTCGCTCGGGAGCCAGGCGTTCGGGCACATGACCGTGAGCCACAGCTCGCGGTGCACGACGGCGTTCTGGGCGAGCGTGAAGGAGCGGTGGCCCGTGACCCGCTCGTTGCGGAGCGCCCACAGCGTCACGGGCCAGGCCACGAGGACGCCCGCGAGGACCCACACCGGGGCCCGTCGCAGCGCGGCCCGGGGGCCGGCGCGGCCCCACGCGCGCCCCAGGTCGGCGAGCGCGAGGAACGGCCCGACCAGCACGTAGAGCTGGTGGGTCAGCGCGAGCCCGGCGAGCGTCAGGCCGACCGCGAGCGCCCGGACGCGGGCAGGACGGAGCGTGAGCGCGCGCACGAGGGCGGCGACGCCGAACGAGAGGAGCGCCTCGCGGAGGAGGAACGGGCCCTGCCCGGCCGAGACGGGGTCGACCGCGAGGGCGACCGCCGCGACGATCGCCGCGGGCCTGGCCCCGGCCGGGGCCGTCGCGCGGACCGCCTCGTGGACGAGGCCGACCGTGAGCGCGCCGAGGAGGGCCTGGAGCCCGCGGACCGCCGCGAGCCCCCCGGGGCCGTCGCCGAACGCCAGGAACACGACCGCGAGGAACGCGGGGTAGCCGGGGGGACGGGACGCCGAGGGCGTCCCGTCGGCCGCCAGGTAGCCCTCGCCCCGGGCGAGGCTCCGGGCCGGCTCCAGGTAGGTCACCGAGTCGGGCCCGCTGTAGTCGAACGGGAGGAGGGCGAGGCCCAGACGAACGCCCAGCGCCACGAGCATCACGAAGGCGAGTCGAGCCGCGGGCGCCACGGAGGCATCCTAACGATCCCCGGAGACGCGTTCTCCTGCGCATGGCCCTGGGGTGGCAACGACGGAGACAGGCACGGCGGGCCAGGGGGCGCTGTGTCGACAGTGCGCGCCACCCGCAATTCCGTTTTCGGGAACCCATCCCCGAGAAGTCGCCGATCGCGTGCGCCACGGTGCGTCACGCGGACGTCAAGATCCTATGAACAATGGTCTTGCGTGGTTGCGCCCCGTCCCCCGCGGCCATTGGAGCGGCCTTTGCCCTGAGGAACCCTGAACCGGGCACGGGTAGGGGTGCCAGTTTCCCGGTCAACCCACCTTCGGGAGCGACACATGCTCGGATCCACGCGCAACGGGGCCTCGATCTGGCTCGGAACGGGGATGGCCATCGTGGCCGTCGCCCTCACCGGCTGCGGCGGCAGCAAGAAGACGAGCACGCGCCAGCAGCTCGCGGCGGCGTCCGCGTCCGGGGTGACGACGTCGACGACCGGCGGCGTGACGTCGGGCACGACGGGCGGCGGCACGATCGGCGTCGGCACGACGATCCCCGGCGGCGGCACGATCGGCGGCGGCGGCACGCTCCCCGGCGGTGGCGGCACGCTCCCCGGCGGTGGCGGCACGCGCCCCGGCGGCGGCGGCACGCTCCCCGGCGGCGGCGGCACGACCCCCGGCGGCGGCACGACCCCCGGCGGCGGCGGCACGACGCCCCCGCCCGCGGGCGTCAACGACGACCACGGGAACGACACGGCGAGCGCGACCGCCTACTCGATCGGGATCGTCCTCCCCGGCCTGATCCAGTACGCGGGCGACCAGGACTGGTTCCGGATCGACCTGACGGCCGGCTCGAACTACCGGTTCGAGACGAAGAACCTCTCGGGCGGCATGGACTCGATCCTGCGCCTGATCGGCCCGAACGGCGCCGTGATCCAGGAGAACGACGACCTCGCCGCCGGTGACCCGGCCTCCCGGATCGACTACACGTCGACGGCCGACGACACCTACTACCTCGCCGTCCTCCACAAGAACCCGCTCGCGACCTCGGGCGGCTTCGACATGGAGGCGCTCGAGCTCGACGACCACGGCGACACGCACACGAGCGCGACCCCGCTCACGGTCGGCACCCCGGCCAACGGCGCGTTCCAGCGCCAGAGCGACCTCGACTACTTCTCGATCGTGCTCGCCCCGGGCAGCTACGCGTTCGAGACGAGCAACCTCGCCGGCGCGGACACGACGCTGCGGCTGTTCGACACGAACGGCACCTCGGAGCTCGACTTCGACGATGACGGCGGCACCCAGTCGCTGGCCTCCCGGATCGACTACACGGTGACCGTCGCGGGCACCTACTTCATCCAGGTCGCCAACTACGCCGGCGGCGGCGTCGGCGGCACCTGGACCCTCACCGCGACCGGCGGCAGCGGCGGCGGCGGCACGACCCCGCCCCCGGCGCCCGCGGACGACCACCTCAACGACATGAACACGACCTCGGTCCTGACCCTGAACCAGGCCATGAACGGCTCGGTCGAGGTGGCGGGCGACGTCGACTGGTTCAAGGTGGACCTCGCGGCCGGCCAGACCTACGAGCTGCGCACGGACACGAGCGGCGACACGATCCTCCGCCTGATCGACACCGACGGGACGACCCAGCTCGCGATCAACGACGACGACCCGAACGGCGGCCTGAACTCGCGGATCGACCACCCGATCACGGTGACCGGCACCTACTACCTCGAGGTCAAGGGCTACAGCTCGGCGACCCCGACCTACACGGTCACGGCGATCGGCTCGGCCGCCCCGCCGCCGCCGCCCCCGCCGCCGCCCCCGCCCGCCACGCAGGCCAGCCTCACCGGCGCCGAGTTCGCGGACGTCGACGGCTCCTACGGCGCGTCGCAGGGCGACACGATCACGCTGACCTTCAGCGAGGCGGTCTCGATCATCCTCCCGGCGGTCTTCCCGCCGCCCGTGCTCGACCCGGCCACCGACTTCGACCTCCTCGTCGCCGGTGACTCGTTCGGGACCGGCGCGAGCTGGGTGATCGACCAGGCCGACCCGACGAAGATCGTGATCACGCTCGGCCAGGGCGCGGCCCTGAAGCTCTCGGGCGCGTTCGACCCGGCGCGGACGACGGCCGGCGCGGCCTCGGGCGTCGCGGTGAAGGCCAGCACGACGATCTCGACCGCGTCGAGCGGCCTCGCGCTCGTCACCGGCCAGGCGCAGGACGTCGCCTCGACGCTCACGACCGGCTTCCAGCCCTCGGCGTCGCTCGTGCAGGCGCGTGGCCTCCACGCGGCGGTCACGCTCGACGACGGGCGCGTCCTCGTGACGGGCGGCCTCGACGCGACGGCGAACGGCCTCGCGTTCACCGGCCGGAGCGAGGTCTACGACCCGGTGACGAACACCTGGACGCAGACGGACACGCTCGCGGGCACCGCCGGGCACATGCTCTTCGTCTCGGGCCAGAACGCGTACATCGTCGGCCGCTTCAGCCACACGGCCACGAAGCTGCCGAACGGCAACGTGCTCGTCGCGGGCGGCTTCGGCTACGAGCGGCTCGACCCGGCGCAGACCACGCCGACGGCGATCTACGAGGAGCTCCAGAGCGCGTTCATCTTCGACCCGACGACGAACTCGTTCGCGGCGACGACCTCCCCCCTGAACGTCCCGCGTGAGAGCCACTACGCGACGGTCCTCCCGAACGGGCAGGTCCTGATCTCGGGCGGCTACAACTCGGCCGTGAACCAGGGCCAGGGCAGCACGCTCCCGTTCGTCGAGCTGTTCGACCCGGCCCAGGGGACGTTCACGCTGCTCCAGGGCAACGACATGGTCCTCCCGCGTGAGTCGGGCTCGGCCCACCTCGTCGGCGGCCAGGTCGTCCACGTGGGCGGCATGATCTACCAGGGCGCGAACGCCTACATGGCCAGCGGCACCGAGACCTTCGACCCGGCGACGAACCTCTCGGCGCAGGGCCCGGCCCTCGTCGAGGACCGCCGGTTCCACACGGCCCAGGTGCTCGGCGCGGACGTCCTCGTCCTCGGCGGCGCGTCGGCCTCGGCCACGCTCACCTCGGTCGAGCGGCTCAGCAACGGCGTGTTCACGAAGGTCGGTGACCTCGCGGTGGCGCGGTCGCTCGCGCAGTCGGCGTTCGTCGGCGGGGACGTCCTCGTCACCGGCGGCGCGACGATCGACTACACCGCGAACGCCCTGACCGAGCCGACGACGGCGGAGCTCTACAACGTCGCGGGCAACGTGACGGAGAGCTACCAGCAGCAGTCGCCGCGCCGCAGCCACGCGGCGGTGCGCCTCGCGGACGGCCGCGTGCTCCTGATCGGCGGCTACGCCGGCGGCACCGACCTCCGGGGCACCGACGGCGTGTCGGTCCCGGCCTGCGAGGTCTTCGTCAACCCGTAGGGGATCGCGGGGGAGCCCCCCCGGGCTCCCCCGGCACCCGGTCTGTTGACGGAGCGGACGCGCGGCGGACTTCGCCGCGCGTCCGTGTTTTTGGTCGGACGTGCGAGGTCGTCTACCGGAGGGCCGGGCCGCGCGGGACGTGGGCGAGGACCTCGCGCAGGAGGTCGTCGACCCTGGCGCCGGCGGCCTGGCCCTCGAAGCTGAGCAGGACGCGGTGGCGGAGCGCCGGGAGCGCGACCGCGGCCACGTCGTCGGGGTCGACGTGGGCCCGGCCCGCGAGGAGCGCCGTCGCCTTCGCCGCGAGCACGAGCGCCTGGGCGCCGCGAGGGCTGGCGCCGTACTGCACGAACCGCCGGACCTTGTCGGTGGCCTCGGCCGCGTCCGGGTGGGTCGCCCGGGCGAGCGTGGCCGCGTAGCGCAGCACGGGCTCGGCCGCGGGGACCTGGCGGACGAGCGCGCGAAAGCGCCGGAGGGTCGCGGCGTCGAGCGTCTGGCCCGGCGCAGGGACCACGGCCCCCGTCGTCCGGCGCAGGATCTCGACCAGCTCGTCGACGCCCTGGGCCGTGACGTCGACCTTGAGCAGGAAGCGGTCGAGCTGGGCCTCGGGCAGCGGGTAGGTGCCCTCCATCTCGATCGGGTTCTGGGTCGCGAGCACGAAGAACGGGTCGGGCAGCGCCCGGCGCTCGCCGGCCGTCGTGACCATGCTCTCCTGCATGGCCTCGAGGAGCGCCGACTGGGTCTTGGGCGTCGCGCGGTTCACCTCGTCGGCGAGCACGAGGTTGCCGAAGATCGGGCCCTGCTGGAACTCGAAGGTCTTGCGGCCGCGCTCGTCCTCGACGACGACGAGCGTGCCCAGGATGTCCGCCGGCATGAGGTCGGGCGTGAACTGGATCCGGCGGAACGTCATGTCGAGCGCCTGGGCCAGGCTGCGGCAGAGGAGCGTCTTGCCGAGCCCCGGGACGCCCTCGAGGAGCGCGTGCCCGCCCGCGAGGATCGCGACGAGGACCTGCCGGACGACGTCGCGCTGGCCGACGACGATCCGGCCGAGCTCACCCTCGAGCGCCGCCATGCGGGCGCGGAACTGCTCGAGCTCGCGCTCCAGGTCGGCCGGGTCGGAGGAGGCGGGGGCGCTCGCGGCGCTCGGACCGGACTCGGGCTCGGTCAAGGCGGCCTCTCTCCACGGCGCGCGCCGCGGCGCGCCGAGCTTACTCCCCGCCGCTCCCGCTCGGGGGGACCGCCGCGGGGGCCGTCGGCGCGGGGGTGGCAGGCGCGGCAGGCGGCGCGGCGGGCTCGGGCGGCCCGGACGAGGTCGTCGTCGGCCGGCGGTCGAAGTAGGCGCGGACCGCCCGCTCGAAGCCCTCGGGGACGGGGCGCCGCCGCAGGGACCGCAGCGCGTCGTCGCGCGCCTGACGGACCGCGTCGTCGAAGGGCGTGACCGCCCGCCCCGCGGGACCGGCGACATACCCGCCAGGCCCTGCGTCCACGCCGGCCACCCGCTCGCCGCCCGCTCCGCCGGGCGGCGGCCCCGACTCGGGCCCCGCGAGCCCGCCCGCCGCGCTCGGGGCACCGGGACCCGGCGGCTGCTTCGCCCCTCCCGCGGGGGCCGCGCCCGGGGCCGGCTCCACGGGGTGGCGCTGCGTCTCCCGGCTCCCCTCGTCCGCCCCGCCCGAGGGCGCCGTGCCCTCGCTCTCGCCGTCGCGCCCTCCCCCGCCGCCGGCCCGCTCGCCGCCCTCGCCGGCCCCGTCGCGCCCTCCCGCGCCGCCCGCCCGCTCGCCGCCCTCGCCGGCCCCGTCGCGCCCTCCTGGGCCATGGGCCTGCTCGCCGCCTTCGTCGGCGCCCGGGCCCCCTGCGCCCACGCCACGCGCGCCCTGCCCGGGCCCACCTGCCCCTGGCGACCCGGGCCCCGCCGGGCCCGGTCCCCCGTCGACCCGCTGGACTCCTTCGCCCGCGGGGCCCTCGCCCGACGTTCGCGCCCGCTCCCCCGCGCCCGGCGCAGCCGCGCCCTCGCGCCCGTCCTCGCCCTCCGGCCGGAGGCGCCGCGCGGCGCGCTCGAGGCGCGCGCGGGTCGAGGCGTCGAGCCCCTCGAGCGCGCGGGCGAGCTCGTCGGAGGCCCCCGGGTCGGCGTCGGCCGCGTCGGCCCCGCCCTCCTCGGCGAGGCGGCGCGCGACCTTCGCGAGCGCGTCCTGGGTCTCGGGGTCGAGGTCCGCGAGCCGCCCAGCGATCGTCCGCGCCAGCTCGGGGTCGAGCGGGGGGCGCGCCTCGCGGCGCTCGGGCCCCCGCAGCCCGTCGACGAGGCTCGAGAGGTCCTGCGCGAGCTCGGCCAGGTCCGCGATCCGCTCCGGATCGAGCGACGACAGGGCGCGCGCGCCCAGCTCGAGCGCCAGCTCCGAGAGCGCCGGCGGGAGGCCGGGCTCCTCGCCGCGCGCGCGCGCCGCCGGGGCCTCCGGCCGCTCGTCGACCTCGCGGTCCGGTCGCTCGCGCGCGGCGGGCTCGGGCGCGTCGGCCCCGTCGTCGCCGGCCTC
>JANJTH010000225.1 GCA_024711205.1 Planctomycetota bacterium
GGGCGGCCGCCCGGCGGCGCCCGTCGCGCGCGGGATCCCCGTCGCGCGGCCGGTCGCGGCGCCGGCCCCCACGCCCCGCGCGCCGCGCCCCACGTCGGGCCGGCTCAGGGAGCAGCACCTCGAGCCGTCGCTCGCGAGCCACCACCTCGAGACCTCGTTCGCGCAGGCGACCGCCGGGACGCGCGTCTCCCTCGCCGGCGACGGCGGCTATCGCCCCGGGGCCTCGCTGCGCCGGGTCCCGGGGAAGCCCCTCACGCGGCTCGAGCGCATGCCCCACGCGAAGCGCGCCGTCGCGCTGGCCGAGGTCCTCGGGCCCCCGCGCGCCCGCGCCCCGCGCCGCCTCCAGACCCACCCCGGGGTGGGTGTCCCGACGCGCCGCGTGCGCTGAGGGCCCTTGAAGAAGTCCTCGGCGACGGCCGCCGCGAAGCCAACGGCGTCGCCTGCGAGGCGGGAGCAACTCGAGCATTCCTGGAGGGACTGTGAGTTGCGACCAACGAAGCAGGCGGCGCTGATGGCGAGCGCGGCCGAGCCGGCGACTTCTTCAAGGGCTCTGAGGGCGAGGACGCGAGCGGAGCGGAGGGGACGAGGGGAGGCTGGCGTGCGGAGGCGAGGCCAGTAGAATCCGCGCCCTCGCGAGGCCCCGAGGGCCTCGCCCGGAGGTCGCCATGCAGCGCACGTTGATCCTGCTCAAGCCCGACGCCGTGAAGCGGCGCCTGATCGGCCGCGTGCTCGCCCGCTTCGAGGACAAGGGCCTCCGGGTCGTCGGCATGAAGCTCATGCAGATCAGCCAGGAGCTGGCCGCGAAGCACTACGAGGCCCACAAGGAGCGGCCCTTCTACCCCGGGCTCGTCAAGTTCATGACGAGCAGCCCGGTCGTGGCGATGGTCCTCGAGGGCCCGCACGCGGTCGACGTGTGCCGGAAGCTCATGGGCGCGACGTTCGGGTTCAAGGCCGAGCCGGGGACGATCCGCGGCGACTGGGGCGTCTCGAACCAGTTCAACCTCGTCCACGGCAGCGACGGCCCCGAGGCCGCCGAGCGGGAGATCGGCCTGTTCTTCCCGGGCGGCGCGGGCCTGCTCGACTGGAAGACGGCCGACGCCGACCTCCACCTCTGCGACTGAGCGGCTGCTCGGTCGGGGTTCGCCCGGTGACCGCCTCGTGACGGCCGGGCTGGCAAGATCGCGGGCGTGATCGGGCCCGGGGACCTGCAGCGCTGGATCGAGGAGGCCGCCCCGGCCGTCCGGGGGGCCCACGTCCACCGCGTCTGGCGGGCCGACGGCGCCTGGGTCCTCCTCGCGCGGCACCACGAGGGCGGCGACCCGGCGGCGCGGCCGACCGCGCGCGTCGCGCTCGAGGTCGCGCTCGAGGCCGACTGGGCGCGGCTCGTCGCGCTCCCGCCCGAGGACGTGGGCGCCGACGACGGGGCGGCCAAGAAGGCGCAGGGGCGCGACGCGCACCCGTTCCTCGCCCTCGCGCGGCGGGCCCTCGTCGGCGCGCGGGTGACGGACCTGACCGCGCTCCCGGGCGAGCGGATCGCCTGGCTCGACGTCGCGCGGGACCCCGACGCGCCGCCGCCGGGCGACGGGCGCGGCCCGGCCCCGCCCGCGCGCGCGCGGCTCGTCGTCGAGCTGATCAGCCGGACCGGCAACCTCGTGCTCTGCGCGCTGCCCGAGGGCGGCCCGGCGGGCGCCCCCGACGCGGCCCCGCGCTGCCTGGGCTCGCTCCACGCGGGCCGCGAGCACCGTCCGTTCACGCCCGGGACGCCGTGGACACCGCCGCCGCCCCGCCCGGCGGGCCACGCCCCGGCCCCGACGCTCCTCCCCGAGGTCGCGCCCGACCCGCGGACGCTCGCGCTCGGCCGCGCGGTCGCCGCGCACCAGCGCGCGCTCCAGGAGGCGGCCGGGCAGACCTCGCGCCTGCACGCGCTCCGCCGGGCGGCGCGCCAGGCGCTCCACCGGCTCGCCGGCACGCAGGCCAAGCTCGAGGCGCAGCTCGAGGACGCGGCGCGCGCCGCCGAGGTCGAGCGCCAGGCCGACCTGCTCAAGGCGGCGCTCGGGACGATCCCGCGCGGCGCGCGCGAGGCGCGCCTCCACGACCCCGAGCGCGGGGTCGAGGTGGTGCTCGCGCTCGACCCGGCCGCGCCCGTCCTCGACCAGATGCAGGCCCTCTACAAGCGGGCCCGGAAGCTCCGCACGGGCGAGGTCCAGGTGCGCACCCGCCTGGGCGAGCTCGACCGCGAGCACGAGGAGCTGCGCGCGCTCGAGGCGGCGCTCGAGGCGCTCGCCGAGCGGACCGGCGGCGAGGGCGAGGCCGACGACGACGCCGCGCTCGACGTGCTCGAGGCGCGCCTGCGCGCCCGCGGCGCGCTCCCCAAGGAGAAGGCGGCCCGGCCGAAGGTCCAGCAGGACCTGGGCCCGCGCTCGTTCCGCACGCTCGAGGGCCACGAGGTCCTCGTCGGGCGCAACGACGACGAGAACGACCGGCTCACCATGCGGGTCGCCCGCGGCAACGACCTGTTCTTCCACGCGCGCGGCTGCCCCGGCTCGCACGTGATCCTGCGCGTCGACCCGAAGCGCCCGCCGAACCACGAGAGCCTGCTCGACGCGGCGACGCTCGCCGTCCACTACTCGAAGGCGCGCAACCGCGGCGCGTGCGACGTGAGCTACACGCCCCGCAAGTGGGTCAAGAAGCCGCGGGGGGCCAAGCCCGGGCTGGTGCAGATCAGCAACGAGAAGACGGTGCGCGCGGGCGGCGACGCGGAGCGGCTCCGCCGCGTCCTCGCGACCTCGCGCCGCGCGGAGGAGGACGAGGCGTGAGAAGCATGGCGAGCGTCCGCGCGGCGTGGCCCGCCCTGGCCCTGGCCCTGGCCCTCGCCGCGGGCGCGTGCTCGACGCCCGAGCCGCGACCCCGGGACGACCTGCGGGCCGAGCTGCCCGAGACCCCGCGCCTCGACGTGAGCTTCTCGCTCCAGTGGGACTCGATCTCGCGCAACGACAAGGGCGAGCGCGACGCCGAGCAGGTCGCCCGCTGGGTCACCGAGCGGCGCAACGCGGTCGAGCGGTGCCTGCGCCACGAGCCGCAGGCGCTCCTCCAGGCCCAGGAGATCCTCGAGGAGATCCTCTCCAAGGTCTCCGACGTCTCGCGCGACCGCCTCCTCCTCGCGCAGCTCTACTTCGCGAACGCGACCGTCTACTACCGCTCGGCCGACGTGCAGTTCTTCGAGATCACCCGGCTCCGCACGGAGAAGCGGCTGCTCCCCGACGAGGGCGGGCGCGCCCTCGACGACGACGAGGTCGAGCGCCTCGTGGCGGAGCACCAGCCGAGCTTCGAGGCCAACCTGCTCCGCCTCAACGAGTGGGCCAACCGGGCGCTCGCGCAGTTCACGATGTACCAGCGGATGCGGCCCGACGACAAGTCGGTCTACGACTACCTCTGGAAGCTCTACTTCTTCCTCCAGAACTACGAGGAGTCGCTGCGCTGGCTCGACCAGGTCCTGCGCGAGCTCGACCTGCGCGGCGTCCCGCAGGACGAGCCGATCCCGCAGGACTACCGGCGCTACCGGGCGCGGATCGCCGAGTTCGTGGCCGACCAGCGGATCCACGGGCTCAAGCCGATCCGCCCGCTCCTGCCGTTCAAGAGCGAGCGCCGGATCGAGTAGCCGGTGCCGCGGTCGGGGCGGTCGCCGGTCAGTGGTCGATCGGCTTGGCCCGCTCGCGCATGGAGCTCTGGAACGTGCGCCACTGCGCGGCGCGCTGGCCCGTGACCTGCCCGAGCTCGATCGCCTTCTCGAGGTGCTCCGCGCCGGCGTCCCAGTCCTCGAAGAAGACCGCGGTCCGCATGAGCAGCAGGTGCGCCCAGCCGGCCTGGTGGTCGTCCTCGGCGTCCGAGACGACGACCCGGAGGTTCTCCCGGGCGGCCTGGTAGTGGGGCGTCGCGCGGCCGCGGTGCTCGGCCGCGGCCTTGCGGCTCGTCTGGGCCTGCTCGCGCTGGCCGGCCTCGGCGAAGCGGGCCGCCTCGCGCAGGGCGGCCCGCTCCTGGCGGTGGGCCGCCTCGCCGGTCTCGAACTGCAGGCGCGCGAGCGTGAAGCGCATGCGGACGTGCTGCGGGTGGTCGCGGACGCCGCCCGAGAGGGTGCGGATCGCCTGCCCGACGTCGCCGCCCTCCGCCTCGGAGACGCCCCGCTGGAACACGTCGTTGCCCTCGGTCAGGTCCGTGGACGCGCAGCCCCCGGCCAGGGACAGGGGCAGGAGGAGGAGCGCGAGCAAGGCGAGACGGCTCGTCACGGGCAAACGTCCTCGCGGGGGGCCTGGCTCGAGCCCGGCGCCCGTGCCCGGGAGACGACCGGGGGGGGCGGCGGGTTCAGGGGCGGGCGCGCGCACCGGCCCGGTATACCTGGGCGGCCCCGCGCGTGACAGCCCCCACGCGGGCGGGGCCGCCGCGCCCGGGCCCGGGCGAGGGGCCGGGGTGCCGGCCGGGCCGCCGTGCTACGACGGGGCCGTGCGGCTGCGGACCAAGCTCCTGTTCCTGTTCCTCGGCTCGGGGGCGTTCCTCCTCGCCGAGGGCCTGGTCGCCGCCTGGGGGCTGCGGACGGTCGGCCGCGACGTCGACCGCCTCGAGCGCCACGCGCAGATCGACGACCTGTGCGGGCAGGTGAAGGCGGAGCTGGCGCGCCTGCCGGACCCGCCCGCGCTCGTGTCGGAGCGCGGCCGGGCCCGGGCCGGGCTCCGCGAGCACGCCGACCGCGCGGTCGTCCTGTGCCGGGGCCTCGCGCGCCTGACCGCCGGCGCGCCCTCGCGCGCGGCCGTCGCCCAGGTCGAGCGGGCCGTCGCCCGGTACCGCGCGGCGGGGCTGGCCCTCGCCGAGGCCCTCGAGGGCGCCCGCGCCGGGTTCGACGAGCGCGACGAGGCCGAGCGCGCCCACCGGGCGCTCGTCGCGGCCCAGGAGGAGGGCGCGCTCGAGCCCGTCGTCGAGGAGGCGCGGCGCGCGACGCAGGCCGTCGTGCAGCGGGCGGCGCGCCTCGACCGGTGGGTCACGTTCGTCGGCCTCGGCCTGTCGATCACGCTGACGCTCGTCGCCTCGGTCGTGCTGGCCAAGCTCACGGCCTACCCGGTCGTGAAGCTGCTCCGGGCCGCCCGGCAGGTGGGCGAGGGGCGGCTCGACACGGTCGTCGAGGTGCGCACGACGGACGAGCTCGGCGAGCTGGCGCGGGCCTTCAACGACATGACCCGCCGCCTGCGCGACGTCTACGCCGGCCTCGAGGCGGAGGTGCGCAAGCGGACCGACGAGCTCCGCCGGCGCGAGCGCGAGCTCGAGCGCGAGCGGCGCCTCGCCGCGGTCGGGCGCCTCGCCGCCGGCGTCGCCCACGAGGTCAGCAACCCGCTGACCGTGATCGCGAGCGCGGCCGAGGGCCTGCGCGACCGCGCGCGCGACCCGGCGCTCGCGGCCACGCCCGCGTTCGCCGACTTCCCGGACTACCTCGAGGCGATCGAGGAGGAGGCCTACCGGCTCAAGCGGGTCGTCCGGCGCCTGCTCGACTTCTCGCGCGGGCAGCCCGACGTCGCGCTCCCGCTGGACCTCGCGGGCGTGGTCGACGACGCCGTCGCGCTCGCGCGCCTCGACCCGCGCGCGCGCGCCCACCCGGTGCGCTGGCGGCGGCCGCCGGCGCCGCTCCCCGTGACCGGCGACCCCGACGCGCTCAAGGACGCCGTCCTGAACCTCCTGTTCAACGCGCTCCACGCGGTGGCCGCGCGACACGCGCCGGTCGAGGAGGGCGGCGCGGGGGCCGCGCCGGCGGGCGAGGCCCAGGACCCGGGGCGGACCCCGCCCGCCGGCACGGCGCGGCGCGGCGAGGTCCGCGTCCGGGCGCTCGCCGCGGCCGGGTCCGCGCTGGTCGAGGTCGAGGACGACGGGGTGGGGATCGACCCCGCCGACCTCGAGCGGGTGTTCGAGCCCTTCTTCACGACCGGCAAGGAGGGGGAGGGCACGGGCCTCGGGCTCGCGCTCGTCCACGGAACCGCCGACCGGCACGGGGGATCGATCCGCGCGCGGAGCCCGGGCCCAGGCCAGGGCGCGTGCTTCGTCCTCGCGCTGCCGCTGCGTGCGGACCCGGGCGGGCCGTCCTCGCGTTGACACCCCCCGGGGCGTGTGATACAAGGCCGCGTCTGTCCTTAGTGCTTGTCTCCGAGTGGCTTACAGTCTCGGGGCGGGCCCGGTCCGACGAGCGTGGGGGTGTGCCTTGCTCGCGAAGCTCACGATCCTGCGCGGGAAGCGGCAAGGCGAGTGCCTGGAGCTGGGCTCGGGGGAGCACCAGATCGGCACGGGGCGGGCGGCCGAGATCCAGCTCCGCGACAAGGACGTCGGCTTCAAGCACGCCAAGGTCGTCGTCGAGGACGGCGGCGTGTTCCTCGAGGACCTCAAGTCGAAGGCGGGGACCCTCGTCAACGGCAAGCCGATCGACGCGCGGGTCCCGATCGAGGGGGTGGCCCGCGTCCAGATCGGGGAGGTCGAGTTCGAGCTCGAGTGCATTCGCGAGGGCGCCTCGGCGGCGGCGCCGGCCGCCCCCGCGCCGGCGCCCGAGGCCGCCCCCGCGCCCGAGGCCGCCCCCGCGCCCGAGGCTGCTCCCGCGGCCGCCCCGGTCTCTGCGGCCCCCGCCGAGGTCGCGACGGATGCGGCGCAGCTCCAGGCCTACGCGCGCGACCTCGAGCGGCGGCTCGCCGAGAAGACCCAGGAGGCCGAGGCGCTCCACCAGGCGCTCGAGGCCCAGGGGACCGGCGCGGGGGACGCCGCGTTCGGCTACGGCGACTCGGTCACCGAGGAGCAGGACGCCAAGATCCTCGAGCTCCAGCACATGGTCGACGAGCGCGAGGCGCAGCTCGTCGAGCGGGCCGAGGAGGTCCGGGCGCTCGAGCGGCAGCTCGACCAGCTCCAGCGCCAGGTCTCCGACTCGAAGGAGGCCGCCGAGCGCCAGAAGGACTCGATGGCGGGGGAGGTCCTCCGCAGCCACGAGAAGCTCGAGTCGTGGCGGGGCGAGGTCGACGCGGCGAAGGCCGAGGTCGCCCGGTTCGAGGAAGTCAACGCCGAGCTGATGCTCGAGAACGAGGAGATGAAGGAGCGGCTCGAGGCGCTCCAGTATCAGCTCGAGCAGGAGACGGCCGGGCGGGCGACGCTCGTGCGCGAGCGCACGCAGGAGCTCCAGAAGGAGCAGCAGCGGCTCGAGGAGAGCAACGCCGAGATGCGCACGCTCGTCGAGGCGTACGAGGAGAAGATCGACGAGCTCGACGAGCGCGTCGAGGAGCTCGAGGGCGAGAACGAGGCGCTCGAGCGGCTCGTGACCGAGCTGCGCGCGGAGTCGGACAAGGCCAAGGGCGAGCGCGACACGATGATCAAGACGCTCCGCCAGAAGGTGAAGGCCCTCGAGCAGCGGACGACCGAGCTCGAGGGCGACCGGACCCGGGCCCAGGCCGCGGCGGCGCGGGCCGCCGCCGGCGCCGAGGCCCGGACCTGAGCGCCGAGGCCGCGCCCGCGGGCGCGGACGCGCCGGCGCCCTTCGGCGCGGGGCGAACCACGGGGGCGCGGGGGGCGCCCCCCCCCCCCCCCCCACACAAACAAAGCGGGCCCTGGCCAGAAAACAA
>JANJTH010000258.1 GCA_024711205.1 Planctomycetota bacterium
CGGCGCGGGCCCGGTGAGCGCCGCGGCCGGCGCCGGCACGGTGAGCGCCGCGGCCGCGCCGGGACGCCCCCGGCTCGCGGTCTCGCTCGGCGACCCGGCCGGGATCGGCCCGGAGGTCGTCCTGCGCGCGCTCGCGCGCCCCGAGGTCGCCGCGGCGGTGGACGCGGTCGTCGTGGGCGACCGGGCGGTCGTCGGCGAGGCGGCGCGCCGGCTCGGCCTGCCCGTCCCCGCCGTGCACGACGCCCCCGAGGCCGCCTGCCCCGTCGAGGTCCTGTTCGCGGGCCGGGCCACGGCGGCGGGCGGCCGGGCCGCGGCCGGGGCGGTGCGCGCCGCGCTCGCGCTCGTCCGCGCGGGCGGGGCCGCGGGGCTCGTGACCGCGCCGCTCAACAAGGAGGCGCTCGGGCTCGCGGGCGAGCCGTGGCCGGGGCACACCGAGCTGCTCGCGCACGCGCTCGAGGCGCCGCGGGCCCGCATGATGCTCCAGGGCGGCGGCCTGCGCGTCGTGCTCGCGACGACGCACCTGGCGCTCCGCGACGTCGCGGCCGCGCTCACGGCCGAGGGCGTGCTCGAGACCTGCCAGGCCGCCCACGACGGGCTGCGCGGGCTGGGCGTCGAGCGGCCGCGCCTCGCGCTCTGCGCGCTGAACCCCCACGCGAGCGACGGGGGGCGGTTCGGCGACGAGGAGGCGCGCGTCCTCGCGCCGGCGGTCGCGGCCGCGCGCGCCCGGGGGCTCGACGTGACCGGCCCGTGGCCCGCCGACACGCTCTTCGCGCAGGTCGCCCGCCGGCGGGGCACGCCCGAGGCGACCGACGCCGTCGTCGCGCTCTACCACGACCAGGGCCTGATCCCGGTCAAGCTCGCGTCCTTCGGGGCGGCGACGAACGTGACGCTCGGGCTGCCGATCGTCCGCACGTCGCCCGACCACGGGACGGCCTACGACCTGGCCGGGCGCGGCCTGGCCGACGAGGCGGCCTTCGTCGAGGCCCTGCGCGTCGCGGCCGAGCTGGTCGCCCGGCGCGCGGCCGGCCCCGCCCGGGGCTGAACCGCGCCGCGCTCGGTCGGCTCCGAGCGGGTCGGCCCCGCGCGCCGCCGCGGAGCCGGCCAGGTCCGCGCTCGGGAGGGCCCGACGGACGGACCTCGGTCGAGGCCGCCGGACGGGCGCGGCCATGCAGGTTTCGGAAAGCACGTCGCAGATGTCGGCAGTCCAACCCTGGAGCAGCTTGCGGGCAAAGACCTTGTGCTCGCGGCGGGCCCGTGCGGGGACGGCACTCCGGTTGCCTGGTGGGGGCGCCGGGAGGATCCATGCGCCGCGCGCTCCACGCCCTCGTTCCGTCCGCCGCCTTCACCCTGGCCTGCCTCGCCGCGACCGGTTGCGGGGGGTCGAGCAGCAGCCGCTCGGCCGCCGCGACCGCCGCGGGGGTGTCGTCGGCCGCGACGACGGCGACCCGGCTCAGCCCCGATCGGGGCCGGCCCGGGACCGCGGTGGCCGTCGACGTGATCGGGACGGGGCTCGACCTCGCGCTCGGCGCGCGCCTCGTCTCGGACGCGGGCGCCGTGTCGACCCTGTCCGGCTGGGCGCCCGTGACCTCCGACCTCGCGCGAGCCACGGTGCCCGCGACGACGGCGCTCGGCCGGTGGCGGCTCGTGCTCGAGACCGCGGGCGGCGACGTGACGACCCCCGCCACGTTCGAGGTGACGACCGCGGCGCCGGTCGGGTCGTCCACGCCGTCCACCCCGACCGCCCCCCCCGCGATCACCTCGGTCACGCCGGCCGTCGTCTCGAACGACGCCGACCGCCTGGTCCGCCTCGCCGGGACCGGCCTCGACGCGTCGACGCGCGTGGACCTCGCCGTCTCGGGCGGCGCCTCGATCGCGCTCGTCGTCTCGGGCGCCGTCGCGGGCGCGATCGACGTCGTGGTCCCGGCCGGGACCGCCCCGGGCGTCCACGGCCTCGTGGCCTCGAACGCCGCGGGGGCGAGCGCGCCCGCGCTCCTCACCGTGCGGAACCTGGCCCTCGTCGACCAGCCCGGCGCCTACGCCGTGGGCGTCTCCGAGGAGTGGTTCACGGGCGCCGACGGCGACCCGATCGAGGTCCGGCTCCACTACCCGGCCACGCAGGCCGGCCTGCGCACGCCGGCCGACCCGAGCGGCGGGCCGTACCCGGTCGTCGTGTTCGGCCACGGGTTCCGCCCGCCGGTCCTCGCGGCCGGGATCTCGCACCGCACGAACGCCTGGATCGCCGACCGCCTCGCGTCGTTCGGCTTCGTCGTCGCGTGCCCGGACCTGAGCACGAACAACCGGCTCGTCGGCAGCGGGGCGACCGGGCAGGCCAACTCGGACCGTGACGCCGAGGACCTGCTCGCCGCGCTCGACGCGCTCGCGCTCGCCCACGTCGACCCGGCCCACCCGCTCTCGGGCCTGCTCGACGTCGACCGCGCGGCGGCCGTCGGCCACAGCCGCGGCGGCGACGCCTCGCTCATGGCCTACGCCCGCGACCGCCAGGCCCGCGGCGCGCGCGCCCGGCTGCGCACGGCGATCGCCTTCGCCCCGCCCGCGACCGACTCGCGCAACGGCAACGCGCCGCTCGTGTTCGGCGACCTGTCCCGGCTCCCGGTGCTCCTCGTCTCGGGCGAGCGCGACGGGATCGCCGAGCCGGCCGAGCAGCGCGCGATCCTCGCCCAGGCCGGGCCGGGCTCGCTGCACCTCGTGATCCGCGGCGGCAACCACTCGCAGTTCAAGGACAGCGACGAGCGGATCCTCGGCGACAGCGGCGCGAACGTCGCGCTCGCGGTCCAGCAGGACCTGGCCTCGCGCTACGCGCTCGCCTGGCTGATCCGCGAGGTCCGCGGGGCGATCCTCGCGGACCGCTGGGTCGGCCCCGGCGGCGAGGCCGAGCGCGACGCGGGGATCAGCGCCTTCAACCGGCGGTAGGCCGGCGCGCCGACCTCGGCGGCGCGCCGGCGAGCCTCCGGTTCGCTCCCCAGGCGCTGCAGCCCTGCGACGGGCAGCGCGCGCGAAGTCCTGTCGCCGACGGGGCGCGCCCGGGCTCCGTCGACGAAGCCGCCCGGCCCGCCTAGGCTCCATTCGCCTCGAGGGTGGGTGGAGGGCGACATGCGCGCGGTCGACGGCGAGGGCTTGGCCGAGGGCCGGGCCGAGGGCTGGCAGGTCGAGGTGTTCCACGACGGGGACTGCCCGCTGTGCGCGCGCGAGGTCGCGCTCCTGCGGCGCCTCGACCGCGGGCGCGGGCGGATCCGCTTCACCGACGTGGCCGCGCCGGACTTCGACGCCGCGGCCCACGGCAAGGCGCACGACGACTTCATGGCCCGGATCCACGGGCGGCTCCCCGACGGGACCTGGCTCGAGGGCGTCGAGGTGTTCCGCCGGCTCTACGCGGCCGTGGGCCTGGGGCCGCTCGTCGCCGCGACGCGCCTCCCGGGCGTCTCGCACCTGCTCGACGCCGGCTACCGCGTGTTCGCGCGCAACCGCCTGCGCTGGACCGGGCGCTGCGACGCGTCCTGCGCCGCGCCGCCGCGCGGGGCCGCGCCCCGCGTCGAGGCGTCGGGCGGCGAGACGCCGCGCAGCGTGGCACCGAGCGGCGCGAACGGTCGCGCGCGCGCCGACGTCTCCCGGGGACCGACCGCCCGCGCGCCGGGCGCGCCCGCCTCGGCCGCGTCCGTCGTGGTCGCGGCGGCCCCGTGAACCTCGCGCGCGGGGTCCTCGGCGCGTGCGCGCTCGTCTACCTGGCGCTCGGCGCCTGGCTGCTCGCGCGCCCCCAGGGGCTCGCGGCCGTCGGGGTCGACGCGAGCACGCCCCCGGCGCGGACGGAGCTCCGCGCGACCTACGGCGGCCTGGAGCTCGGGCTCGGGCTGTTCCTCGCCTGGTGCCTGCTCGGCGACGTCGGGCGGCTCCGCGCCGGGCTGTGGGCGGCGGCGCTCACGATCGGCGGGTTCGGCGCGGGGCGGCTCGTGGGGCTCGTCGTCGACCGCCCGCCCGAGCGCGTGTTCCTCGCGCTCCTCGCGGTCGAGGTCCTGGGCGTCGTCGCCGCGGCGGCCGCGCTCGCGCGCCTGCCGGAGGCGACCGCCTGACGTCGGAGGAGCGCGGGGCGCCCGCGTCCGGGGACCCGGCCGCCGCGTGGGAGCGCGCGGCCGAGGGCCCG
>JANJTH010000295.1 GCA_024711205.1 Planctomycetota bacterium
CGGGCCCGGGGGCCCGCGGCCGCTCCCGCCCACGCCGCCGCCCACCCCGCGGAACCTCGTCGCCGTGGGCGCCGCGGGCGCGCCCCCGGGCCGCCCGTCGCCGCCGGTCCGGCTCACGGGGCGCATGCAACGCGTCGAGCCGGGCGGCCGCACGGCGGAGATCCCGATCGGGACGCCGCCCCTGCCGCTCCCCTCGCTCGCGGCGGAGCCCCCGCTCGTCGAGCGGACGCTCGAGATGTCCGCGCCGGAGTTCCGCCCGCCCGTCGGCCCGGCCGAGGAGCCGCCGCCCGCGGTCGAGCGCACCATGGAGCTGGCCGCGCCGGACTTCGGCGCCGCGCCGCTCGCGCCGCCCCCGGCCCCGCCGTCGCCGGGCCACGTGGTCGCGCGCACGGTCGAGCTCGCGATCGCGCCGCAGGAGGCGCCGGCGGCCCCCGAGGCCTTCGAGCGGACGATGGAGCTCCCGGCCCCGGCCTTCGACGCGCCCACGCCGGCCGCCGGACCGGAGCCTCTCTTCGAGCGGACGATGGAGCTGCCCTCGGCGGGCCTGCTCTCGCCCGCCCCGCCGCCCACCGACGACGACGCGGAGCCGGGGCTCGACCGGACGATCGCCCTCCCGGGCCCCCCCGGCGCCCAGGGCGGCGACGCCGCGGGCGCCCCGTGGCCCACGGCCTCGACGAGCGGCGAGGAGACCCCGGCGCGCCCGCTCGACGCGCCCTTCCCCTCGCCGCCGCCGGCGCCGCACCCGACCGAGCGCCGCACGAAGCTCCTCGGCGGCCGCGGGCGGCCCGTCCCGGTGCCCCCGCCGGTCGACGACCCCATGACGAAGACGCTGGCCTTCGAGGGGCCCCCGCTCCCCCTGCCCGGCGCCATGACGCCCGCGGCCGGGCCGGGCGAGCCCTTCGACGCCATGGCGCAGACCCTGCCGATCCGCGCGCCGGACCTCGGGGCGGGGCACCCCGCCCCGGGCGGGTTCGACGCGATGAGCGTGACGGCCCCGATCGCCGCGCCCGCGTTCCCGCCGGCGAACGACGCGATGAGCGCGACGGCGCCGCTCCCCGCGCCTGCGTTCCCGCGGCCCGGCGGCGCGCCCCCGGGCAAGGCCGCGCCGGTCGACCTGACCGGGCGGCTGATCCACGGGCGCTACCGGATCGTCGACAAGCTCGGCCAGGGCGGCATGGGCGTCGTCTACCGGGCCGAGCACACGCTCATGGGGCGGCCGGTCGCCTTCAAGGTGCTCAACCCCGAGCTCGTGACGAGCGCCGAGTCGGTCGCGCGGTTCAAGCGCGAGATCATGGCCATGGCGCAGTTCCAGCACCGCAACGTGGTGCGGATCTTCGACGCCGGGACGACCGAGGAGGGCCAGTTCTACATGGCCATGGAGCTCGTCGAGGGGGTGAGCCTCTCCGAGCTGATCCACACCTCGGGCGCGCTCCCGCTCGACCGCTTCGTGAACGTGTTCACGCAGGTCCTCCGCGGCGTGGGCGAGGGCCACAAGCGAGGGATCGTCCACCGCGACCTCAAGAGCGAGAACATCCTCCTCACGCAGGAGGGCGGCGAGGAGGTCGTCAAGATCATGGACTTCGGGATCGCGAAGCTGCTGGGGGGCGAGGAGAAGCCGACCTCCCAGAGCAACGCGTTCCTCACGACCGAGCGCGTGGCCCTCGGCACGCCCGAGTACATGTCCCCCGAGCAGGCCTCGGGCGTGGCCCACCTCGACCACCGGAGCGACATCTACTCGCTCGGCGTCGTGGCCTACGAGATGGTCACGGGGCGGCTCCCGTTCGAGGCCGACAGCCCGGTCGGGTACATCGGCAAGCACATCGTCGACCCGCCGGCGCCCTTCGCCGAGTCGGCGCCGGGGCTCGGCCTGCCCGCCTCGCTCGAGGCCTACGTGGGCAAGGCGCTCGAGAAGGACGTCGACGACCGCTACCAGTCCGCCGAGGCCATGCTGCTCGCGCTCGAGCGGGCGCTCCCGGCGCAGGTCGCCGACCTGCGCCGCGCGCGGCCCGACCGCTGGCCGGGCGGGTCGGCGGCGGTCGTGCCGAGCGGCGCGCGCGCCCCCGTGATCCCGGTCGACTCGGACGAGGGCGCGCAGACCATGCTCGCGCCGCCCGAGGGCGGCATGGCGGCCGAGGTCGCGGCGGTCCGGGCGTCGCTGGCGGGCGCCCGGCAGGTCACCGGCGCGGCGAGCGACGAGCCGGACGCGACGTCGGACGCGGGCGCCGCGTCGGCCGAGCCCGAGGGCGGGGCGCCCGCCCGGCGCACGCCGTGGGTGGCGCTCGTGATCGTGGCCGGCCTGGGGCTCGTGGCGCTGCTCGTGGCCGGGATCGCCGTCGCGGTCGCCCTGCGCGGGCGCGGCGACGTGGGGGCGGCCCTCGTCGAGCGGCGCGGCGAGCTCGACGCCGCGCTCGGGGGCGGCCGGTGGGCCGACGCGAGGGCGATCGTCGAGCCGCTCGCCGCGCGCGCGCCGGCCGACGCGGAGGACCCCGGGCGGAAGGCCGTCACCGCGGCGCTGGCGCGGATCGAGGCGGCCGAGCGCCCCGTGGGCCTGCTCGGCGCGGCCCGCGCGGCGGCCGAGGCGGCCGCGGGCGC
>JANJTH010000317.1 GCA_024711205.1 Planctomycetota bacterium
CCGCGCGCGCCCGCCGCGGGCGCCTCCGTCCGGGCCGCCGGCCGCCCCGCGCCCTCGAGCGGGTCGCAGTCCGCCGCCTCGCCCACGAGCGCGCCCGCCGCGCCGAGCTCGTCGTCCGCGTCGTCCAGGTCGTCCTCGTCGTCGCCGTCGAGCGCGCCCTCGTCCTCGCCGCCCGCGACCCGCTGGAAGGCGTCGCTCTCGCGGTCGAGCACGTAGGCGACGAAGAACTCGCCCGGGTGGTACTTGTCCTCGACGCGCAGCTTGCGCAGGAGCCCGCAGGCGATCGCGTCGGCGAGCAGCCGCTCGGCCGTCGCGGGCGAGCGGTCGAGGACCACGCTCCGCATCACCGCGTCGCGGATGTACTTGAAGTTCAGGTAGCGCTTGCGGCGCTGCAGGTCCTCGAGCACGGGGATCAGCGGGACGAAGGGCGTCAGCTCCTCGTCGGTCAGCTCGAGCAGCGGGACGTCGCGCACGACCTCCGGGCGCGCCCGCGCGGGCGCAGCCGCAGGCGCCGCCGTCGCGACGCCGTGCGCCGCCGCCAGGCGCTCGGAGCCGACGCGCCCGGGGGGGCCATCGTGCGCAGGGCCCTGGGCCGGCCCCGGCCCGGGTCGAGCCGCCTGGGCGGCCGGGGCCGCGCCCGCGGGGAGCGCGGCCCACTCGGCGCCGGCCGACTCGACCTCGCGGCCGCGCGCGCCGCCGACCACGAGCACGTCGCGCCCGAACGCCTCGACGAGGATCCCCGCCGTCCGCGCGACGCCCGGGGACGCGCTCCCGAGCACGAAGCTCCGCACGTCGGGGCCGTAGGTCGGGAACAGGAGTTCGATCGCGCGGGCGAGCAGCTCCTGATCGGCGCTCGCGCCGGGGGGCAGCGTCACGAGGTCGAGCCCCGCGCGCGCCCAGGCGGCGCGGTCCGCGCGCGGCGTCGCGGTCACGAGGACCCCCCGCGCGACCTCGCCCCGGGCGGCCGCGAGGGCCTTGAGCCGGGACACCACGGCGCCCGCGGGGTCCGCGGCCAGGAGCGAGTCGGCGTCGATCAACAGGGCGACCTTGGGCACGTCGACCTCCAGGCGCGTCGCCGACGAAGCGACGCCGCGATCCCGGATATACCAACGACCACCGTCGTCCCCGGGCGCGCCCTCGAGGCCCGGGCCCCGCCCGCCGCGCGGGCTGTGGTTGCGCCGGAAGCCATCGCGTCGGCGGGCGCGTCGACGAACGCGCCGACGCCGTCCGGCGAGCACCCGGGCGCCCGACGGTCCCCCACGCTCGGCGCGTGGGGCGCCCCCGTCAGACGATCAGGCCCTCGGCGCGCAGCGTCCGCTCGATCGCCGTCCACACGCGGGGCGGCGGCGGGATCGGCGGCCCGAACGACGGCTCCTCCACACGGAGGGCCGCCCCCTGCTCGGGGCCGATCTCGTCCTCGGTCGTCGGGTCGCTCCCGACGAAGCTGATTCCTTCGTGGTCCACGCACTCACTCCCCGTGGCTTTTCGACGGGCCTCGTCCCCCTCGCGCGAGACCCCTCTCGCGCGACGGACCTCCCCGTCGACCCCAACCCCCGGGCTCCGGTGAGCCAACGCTCACAGTCTAGCCTGTCACCACCTCCTCGTCGGCGAGCGCCGCCCCGGCGGAGATCCCGTCCCCCGCCTCCTCGAGCGCCGCCCGGAACGCCTTGCGGGCGCGGTAGAGCCGCCCGCGGACCTGCGCCTCGCTCTGCCCCACCCGGTCGGCGATCTCCCGGTAGGAGAGGTCGTCGACCGCCTTGAGCGCGATCAGGAGCCGCTGGTCCTCCGTCAGCCGCTCGAGGGCCCGGTCGATCCGGTTCCCGAGGGCCTGCTGGCAGAGCTCCTCGTCCGGGGAGCGTCGGCCGCCGAAGCGGTCGCGCACGAAGCGGTCGCCGTCGACGCGCCCGTGCCGCTCGAGCGACCGCCGCTTGTTCTTGCAGCCGTTCACGGTCACCCGGAACAGCCACGTCGAGAAGCGGGAGTCGCCCCGGAAGGCGTGGAGCTTGCGGAACACCCGCAGGAACACCTCCTGCGTCACGTCCTCGGCGTGCGACGCGCAGCCGAGCCAGCGCCGGGCGAGGCCGAAGACCTTGCCGGCGTACTTCTCGTAGAGCGATCGGTACGCGCCCACGTCGCCCCCGCGGCACCTCTCGACGAGGTCCGCGTCTTCGTCCCTGTCATCGCCGCGCGCGTGCGGCGAATCGGTCTCGTTCAACCCAACCCCCTGGGTCCCACCTCCGAAAGGGACCCGACAAGACACCCCGTTCGGGAGACTAGTCAGCCCGATCGGAGCGCACAAGGGAGGTTTTTGGGCCCGGGCGGCCCCTGGGCTTCGGGCGCGCTCAGCCGCCGCCGGCGCCGCTCGTCGCCCAGCTCGAGGGCAGCAGCACGACCTCGACGGGCACGCCCGCCCCGACCACGCGCCGCGCGACCTCGGCCAGCGCGGCGGCCCGCGCGGGCGTCGCCTCGCCGCGGCCGCCCGCGAGCAGGCGCAGCGCGAGGCTGCCGTCGTCGCGCGCGACGGTCACGGCCGAGACGAGCACGTAGCCGTCGGGCTCGCCGATCGCGACCTCGAGCTCGCGCACGAGCTCCGGCGTGAGCCGCAGCCGGTCGGCGCGCGGGCGGGCGAGCTGCGCGAGGAGCAGCGCGGTGAGCGGGATCGAGAGCGCGACGACCGCGAGCACGAGCGCGAGCACGACGCGCCGGACCCAGAGGCGGCCCTCGGCGCTCTCCTTGCTCGCCTTGACGCCCATGGCCCAGAACAGCGCGGCCGAGCCGAGGATGATCGCGACGAGGTTCGTGGCGAACAGGAGCGCCGCGCCGCGCGCGTTCTCGAGCTCGGCGTGCGCGAGCGAGATCCCGATCGAGGCGACCGGCGGGACGAGCGCGGCCGCGATCGCGACGCCGGCCATGGCCCCGCTCAGGTTCGGGCGCGCGAGCGCGTAGGCCGCGGCGACCCCGGAGAAGAACGCGACGCCCAGGTCGATCAGGGTCGGCGCGCCGCGGGCCAGGATCTCGGGCGAGAGCCCGTCGACGGGCACGACGAGGCCGAAGCCCACGCTCAGGCCGAGCGCGAGCAGGAAGCCGCGCACGATCGCCTTGCCCGCCTCGCGCGCGAGGAGCTGGTTGCCCTGCACGAGCGCGAGCCCCGCGCCGATCATGGGGGTCATGAGCGGGGCGACGAGCATGGCGCCGATCACCACGGCGGTCGAGTTCTGGAGCAGCCCCAGCGCCGCGATCGTGGCCGAGAGCCCGATCAGCGCCATGAAGTCGACGTTCCACGACGAGCCCGTCTGGAGCCGGTCGAACAGCGCGATCCGGTCGTCGCGCTCGAGCTGGGGGACGAGCTCGCGCAGGCGCCGCGCGACCGCCTCCCACGTCCGCCGGACGACGGGCCGCCGGCCGCGGAGCACCGCCACGGCGGCGCCCGCGCGCCGGCGCAGGACCTGCTCGGGGATCGAGCCGAACAGCGTGCGCTCGACGACCCCCTCGTTCGTCGCGCCGAGCACGAGGAGGTCCGCCCCCTCGGCCGCGGCGAGGATCCCGGCGGCCGGGCGGTCGGCGAGGACGACCCGCGGCACGAAGCGCTCGCTCGGACGGACGCCCGCCTCGGCGAGCGCCGCGTCGAGGCGACGCCGGCCGACCGCCGCCGCGTCCTCGCCGATCTCGGGCTCGACGAACACGGCCTCGACGCGCTCGCCGATCCGCGCGAGCCCGGCCCCGAGGCGCAGGGCGACGCGCGCGTGCGGGCCGCCGGCCGTGGGGATCACGACCCGCCGAGACCGCCCCTCGACCTCGCCCGCCGGCTCGGCCCCGCTCGAGCGGAGCAGGAGCACGTCGCAGGCGGCGCGCCGCGCGAGGTGCGCGGCGAGGTGCCCGTCGAAGCCCTCTTGCTCGTGCGCGGGGCCGATCCCGATCACGACGAGGTCGGCGCCGAGCGCGTCGATCCGCGCCAGGCACGCCGCGGCCGGGTCCCGGTGGGAGACGCGCTCGAGCTTCGCCCGGGTCGGGCCGGAGGGCGCCTCGGCGGCCGGCGCGGGCGCGCCCCCCCCGGCCGGGAGCCGCCCGCTCGGCGTCGCCCCGGGCGCAGGCGGCGGCGGCTCGGGCCTCGCCCGCGCGGCGCGGACGGCCTCGCGCGCGACGCGGAGCACGGGGTGGTCGTCCTCCTGGTCGAGGGCGACCTCGGCCGGCGCCTGGTCCTGCGTGCCCCGGCCCACGTAGAGGACGGTGAGCCCCGCCTCGCGGGCGGCGGCCAGGCTGGCCGACCAGCGCACGATCGCCGCCGCGTCGTCGGCGTGGGTCACGATCGCGAGGACGGGCAAGGGGACCTCGTGTGTGCCGGCCGGCGGCGCGCCCCGCGCGATCGGCCGCGCCGGACGGGCGCGGGCGCGACCCGCGGACGCGGGTCACGCCGCGCGGCTCAGGGGGGCGCCTGGTAGAGCACCTGCTCGACGCCGTCGACCACGACCGTGATCCGGCTCACGCGCCGGCGCATGGGGAGGAGCCGCGAGAGCGCGAGGTCCCAGTCCTGCTCGACGCCGTTGCCGCCCGCCGGCACGGCCCCGGTCGGGCGCGGCGCCCCGCCCACGCGCTGCGGGCCCGTGGCGCGCGGCCCGGGCCCG
>JANJTH010000328.1 GCA_024711205.1 Planctomycetota bacterium
GCGGGGTCGCGGCCCTCGAGGGCCCGCGCCAGGTCGAGCACGTCGGCGGGCGGGCCCGAGGCCGCCGGGCGCCGGCGTCCAGCCGGCCGGGGCCCCGGCCGGCGCGTCGGGCGCGCCGACCGCGCCCAGGGCGTCCGCCACGAGGCCCAGGGCGGCCCCCGCGAAGAACCCGCCCAGGTGCGCGCCGTGCGCGACGCCGCCCTCGCTGCCGGCGAGGAGGAGCGGGAGCAGGTTGTCGATCAGCACGTAGACCCCGAGCATGAAGCGCGCCGGGACCTCGACGGTCGTGACGAGGAACGGGAACAGGACGACGAGCAGGTGCACGCGGTTCTTCGGGAACCACACGAAGTAGGCCCCGAGCACGCCCGAGATCGCGCCCGAGGCGCCCACGGTCGGGACCTCGGAGCCGGCGCGCAGCGCCGCGTCGCCGAGCGTCGCCGCGGCGCCCGTGAGCAGGTAGACGACGAGGAACCACGGGCGCCCGAGCCGGTGCTCGACGTTGTCGCCGAAGATCCAGAGGAAGAGCAGGTTCCCGAGCAGGTGCAGGAGCCCGCCGTGGAGGAACATGCTCGTGAGCAGGCGCGCGGGCGAGGGGACGGTCGGGCGGTAGCCGTGCTCCCACAGGACGAGGTCGTAGCGGGTCGCCTGCGCGGCGAGCGCGGCGCGGTCCCGCGCGTCGAGCCCGCGGTCGCGCGCGATCGTCTCGACGTAGTCGACGAGCGCAGGGTCGTCGCGGGCGGGGCGCTCGAAGGCCAGCGGGGCGAGCGCCAGGTAGACGAGCGCGTTGAGCGCGAGCAGGAGCCAGGTCGCCCAGGGGGTCCCGCGCGGGTTCGGGGCGTCGCCGATCGGGAGGATCACGGGCGTCGATCATGCCCGAACCGCGCGGGAGGGCCGGGCTCGGCCGGCCGCGCGGAGGGAGGGCGGCCGAGCCCGGGCCGAGCGGGACCCGGTGGGCCCGGGCCGCGCCGCCCGGGCCGGCGGGCCGTCAGGTGGGCGGGTCCGCCGACAGGACGAGGACCTCGCCGAGCGAGCGCGCGCCGAGCCGACGCGCGAGCTTCGCGGTCGCGCGGTCCGGCACGAACGCGTCGATCGCCTCGTCGTGGAGCTCGCGGCGGAGCAGCGTGAGCGCGGCGAGGAGCGCGAGCAGGTGGTCGCGCGGGGAGCCGACCCCGTAGGCGACCTCGAGCTCGGTCGAGAGCGCGTCCCGCGGGGTGCCCGTGAGCTTGAACAGGGCCATGGGCCGCCCGTCGCGGCCCTCGACGGTCAGGTAGCGCCCGACCTGCTCGAGGACGGCCTGCCCGGCCCGCCCGTCCTGGAACATGCCCGCCCGCTCGGCCAGGTAGCCGCGCAGGAGCGCGAGGACGAGCGGGTCGTCCTGCGGGCGGACCGTGCGGGCGCGGAGCCGCCCGACGCGCCCGTCGTCGAGCGCCTGCCAGGCCTCGAGCGCGAGCCGCTCCGTCTCGTCGTCGAACGCGTAGCGCACGTGCTCGAGCCGGTGGACGTCGCGCAGGCCCGCGGCGCGGAGGCGGTCGGCGAGCGCGGTCCGCGTCGCGTCGAGGTAGAGCACGACCGGGCGGCGCGCGTCCTCGCGCAGCGACGCGACGAGGAGCGCGACCTGGTCGTCCGTGCGCAGGGAGTCGTCCGCGAGCGCCCACACGAGCGCGACCGACGGGTCGTAGGGGAAGTCGGTCCAGTCCTCGAAGCGGCACGCCTCGCGGAGGGTGGCGCGGACCGCGACGGGGTCGGCGAGCGTCGAGACGCGCGGGAGGGGCGCCGCGACCGTGGCCGCGACCTCCTTGCCCACCGCGAACACGGCGTCGGCCGCCGCGTCGTCGAACGCGCGCGTCCAGGCCGGGAGCGGCCGGAGCGGGCGGAGCGCGCCGCGGCCCGCGAGCGTGAACCCGTGCCGCTCCCCCGCCATGTAGTAGCGCGCCCCGGGCAGGACGGACGCGACCGTCTGGACGATCACGCGCGCGACCTCGGGGTAGCAGAGCGTCTGGACGACGACGACCCCCTCGGGCGCGAGGCGGTCGCGCACGAGCGCGTAGAACTCGCGCGAGTAGATCGCGGCGAGCTCCGGGAACCAGGGGTCGGGGAAGTCGCACAGGACCAGGTCGAACCGCGCGTCGGGGCGCTCCTCGAGCCACCCCCGGGCGTCGGCGTTGACGACCCGCACGCGCGGGTCGCGCAGGCTGTCCCCGTTGAGCCGGCGCAGCTCCGGGTGGTCGCGCGCCAGGTCGGTCACGACGCGGTCGTAGTCGCAGAGGACGACCTCCTCGACCGCGGGGTCGCGGAGGAGCCGGGCGACGGCCAGCCCGTCGCCGCCGCCGCCTATGAACACGCGGCGGGGCGCGACGTAGCGGAGCGGGAGGACGGCGAGCGCCTCGTGGTAATGGTGCTCGCTCGCCTCGGAGAACTGCCGCCGACCGTCGAGCTCGAGCATGAGGCCCTGGGACGCCAGCCGGCGGAGGACCACGCGCTGGCAGGGCGACGTGACGTCGAAGAGCTTCACCGGACCTCCGGGCGGGCTGGGCGCCGGCCGGCGGAACCTAAGCGCGTGGAGACGTCTCGCGCCAGCCTGGCCGGTCGCGGCCTGCGCGCCTCCCCTCGGGCGCCGGAGGCGTGACGGCGGGGCGCCCCAGGTGCTAGGCTCTCGGGGCTGTGAGCACTCGCAGGGGGGGACCTTGAGCGCGCCCAACGACAAGCCGGATCCGCTTCGCAACGTCGACCTCGACAAGGACATGCCGCTCGACCAGGCCGCCGGGGCCGACGTGAAGGGCGGGCAGGGCGGCGACGACGACGACGGGCCCGAGGGGGACCGCCGCGGGCCGGGCAAGGGGAAGTAGCGCCCGGCTCGCGCCTCCGGGTCCTGCGCCGGCGCCGCGCCGGCCGCTCCGCCCGGGCCCATGACCGCCCTCGACCACGCCAGGGTCGCGTTCACGCTCGACGGCGAGCCGGTCAGCGCCGGGGAGGCGCTGTGGGGCGCCTTCGTGTCCGGAGCGCTCGCGGCCCCGCTCGAGCGCCTCCGGCGGCGGCTCGCCTGCGAGCGCTTCGCGCCCGACGCCGACGTGTCGGCGCAGGCGGTCCAGGCCGTCGTCGACGCGTGGCGGCGCCGCCGACGGCTCGAGGCCGCGGGCGACCTGAAGGACTTCCTGGCCGCGCACGGGCTCGAGCGGGGGGACCTGCTCCAGTACGCGCTGCGCGTCGCCCGCGTGGCCCGGCTCGGGATCCAGGCCGCGCGCGCCGCGCGGGAGGCCGCCCCGGCCCCGGCCGAGCTCCTCGCGGCGCTCCCGCGCGACCTGGCCTTCGAGGGCGACCTCGAGGACGTCCTCGCGGCGAGCGCCGACCGGCACGCGGCGGCCGCGCCGGTCGAGCTCGACCTCGCGGGGGCCCTCGCCGAGCTCTGCGTGCCCGCGGCCGACGCGCTCGACGCGGCCGCCGCGCTCGGCGTCGACCCCGACCGCGCCGCCTGGCTCGCGCGGGGCGAGCTGGGCTGGCGCCGGCGGCGGGCCGAGCTCCTCGAGCCCGCGCTGCTCGAGGCCGAGCTCGCGGCGCGCCGCGCGGACCTCGAGGCGTTCCGGGTCGAGGAGGCCACCTGCCCCGACGAGGACGTCGCGCTCGAGCTGCTCTGCTGCGCGCGCCACGACGGCGAGAGCTGGGCGCGCGCGCTCGGGCGGGCGCGCCTCGCCGCGGTCGAGCGGACCTGGCTCCGGCAGGCGCTCCACCGCGCCCCCTACGGGCAGCACCTCGGCAGCGCGGCGCCGGGCGAGCTCGTCGGCCCGAGCGAGCTCCCGGGCGGGCAGCGCGCCGTGGCCTACGTCGTCGAGCGGGCGCCGGCCTCGCTCGAGGTGGACGCGGTGCGCGCCGCGCTCGAGGAGCGCGTCCTGCGCCGGGAGACCGCCGCGAGCCGCGCGCGCCTCGGGGGCCCCGCCGGCGAAGCCGGCGCCGCCCAGGGCGCCGACCCGGCGACCGGCCGCCTGCGCGGCCCGGCGACGGGGCGGGTCGCGGCGCCGCCCGCCGGCCCGGCGGTCGGCCCAGGCGACGGCCCGGACGGTGGACCGGAGCGGGGGACGAGCAGGCTCCGCGGCCCCGCGGGCGGCGCGGACGGGGGCCCGGGCGACGGCACCGGCGGAGGGACGCAGGCGTGAGCGCGACCGAGACGGCGACGGGGCGGAGCGTGCTCGACCTGCTCGACGCCGAGGCGCGCGCGCGGGTCGTGCAGGCCTGCGTGCCCGAGGCGTTCTCCTTCGGGCAGGTCGTCGTGCGCGAGGGCGCCGACGCCGACGCCTTCTTCGTGATCGTGAGCGGGCGGGCCCGCGTCGTCCGCGGCCCGCCCGGGCGCGAGGTCGTGCTCGGGCTGCTCGGCGCGGGCGAGAGCTTCGGCGAGATCGCGCTCCTCCGCGGCGGGCAGCGCACGGCGACCGTCCGCGCGAGCGGCGACCTGACCGTGCTCCGCCTCGCGCGCCCCGCCTTCGAGCAGCTCCTCCAGGAGCGCCCCGAGCTCGCGACCTGGCTCGAGCGGCTCGCGCGCGCCCGCGCGCTGTTCGCGTTCCTCAAGTCGAGCCCGGCGCTCTCGGCGCTCCCGGCGTCGGTGATCCAGGACATGGTCGCCGTCCTGCGCCCGGCCGAGGCCGCGCCCGGCGACGTGCTCGTGCGCGAGGGCGACCCCGTCGACGCGCTGTGCCTCGTCGAGGAGGGCCGCCTCTCGGCCACGCGGCGCGAGGGCGAGCGCAAGAAGCCGCTCGGGTTCCTCCGCGCGGGCGACCTGTTCGGCGAGGCCCGGCTGCTCGACGGGCAGCCGAGCGACGTGACGGTCGAGGCGACCTCGCCCTGCCGGCTGCTCCGGCTCGAGCGCCCCGACTTCGAGGCGCTGAAGGCCCGCTGGCCCGAGTTCGCCGCCGCCGCGAGCGAGCTGGCCGCGGTCCGCAACTAAAAGCGGACCGCCATGGTCCCGCTCGAGTTAATTCACGAGCTGCTCCCGGCCGACGCCGGGCCCG
>JANJTH010000385.1 GCA_024711205.1 Planctomycetota bacterium
GCGCGCTGCGCGGCGACCGCGCGGGGGCGCTCGCCCGGGCGGACGCCGACCTGCTCGAGGCCGCGCACGCGCGCCTGCTCCGCCGCGCGCGGCGCGACCGCAGGGCCCCGCCCCGCTCGGCGCTCGACGCCCTGGGCCAGGTCCAGGGCGCCGCGCTCGGCGCGGGGCGGCTCGACCTGCTCCGCCTCCTCTGCGAGGTCCTCGGCCGCGTCGACCGGCGCCCGGCCGTCGTCGCCGCGCTCGGCCGCTACCTCGCGACCGAGGGCGACGCGCTCCGCGCCTCGGCGGGGGCCTTCGCGCTGTGCCGGCTCGGCGGCGAGGACGCCGTGGCGCAGGTCCTCGCGGCGCGCCTGCGGTTCGGGCGGCTGAGCCTGTTCGGCCGGCTGATCGAGCACGGGCTCGCGCTCGTCGAGGCCCCCGAGCCCCGCCTCGCCGCGGAGACCGCGGAGGGCCACTTCGCGCGCGGCGAGGCGCGCGCGCTGCGCGGCGACCGCGCGGGGGCGCTCGCGGACTTCACGCGCGCGGTCGAGCTCGACCCCGGGCTCGCCGAGGCGTGGAGCCGGCGCGGCAACCTGCTGCACGAGCGCGGCGACCCGCGCGCGGCGCTCGCCGACTACGAGCGCGCGCTCGCCCTGCGCCCCGACGAGGCCCGCTACTGGGGGAACAAGGCCAACGCGCTGCACCGGCTCGGCCGGCTCGACGACTCGGTCGCCGCGTACGACCGCGCCTACGCGCTCGACCCGGAGCTGCACGAGCTCGTCGCGAACCGGGCCTCGGTCCTCCACGACCAGGGGCTCGTGGACCGCGCGCTCGAGGACCTCGGGCGCGTGCTCGCCCGCGACCCGCACGTCGTGCCCGCCTGGGTCGCGCGCGCGTACGTCCGCCTCGACCTGGGCGACCTCGAGGGCGCGCTCGCCGACCTCGACCGCGCGATCGAGGTCGACCCGCGCTGGGTCGGGGTCTGGGTCCAGCGCGCCCGCGTCCGCAAGAAGGCCGGGGACCTCGCGGGCGCGCTCGCCGACCTCGACCACGCGGTCCTGCTCGTCCCCGACGACCTGGCCGCGCTGATCGACCTGGGCGAGCTGCGCGCCGAGGGCGGCGACCTCGAGGGCGCCCTGCGCGAGCTCGACCGGGCCGTGGAGCTCGCCCCGTCGGTCCCGCAGCCGCGGGTCGCGCGCGCGCGCGTCCGCGCGCAGGCCGGCGACCACGACGGCGCGCTCGCGGACTACGAGGTCGCGGTGCGCGAGGCCCCGCCGGGCCAGGTCCGGCCCCTGCTCGACCGCGCGGAACTCCTCGCGGCGCGGCGCCGCCTGCCCGAGGCGCTCGCCGACTACGGGGCCGCGATCGAGCGGGCCCCGGACGACGCCCGGGGCTGGATCGGCAGGGCCCGCGTGCGCGCGACCCAGGGGGACCTCGCGGGCGCGCGCGCCGACCTCGACGCCGCGGTCGCGCGCGCCCCGGGCCCCGCGGCGCTCCAGGCCCGGGCCAACTTCCGCCGCGGGCGCGGCGACCTCGCGGGCGCGCTCGCCGACCTGGACGCCGCGGTCGCGCGCACGCCGCGCGACGTCGAGCTCCTCGTGGCGCGGGCCCGCATGCGCGGGGTCGGGGGGGACCGCGCGGGCGCCCAGGCCGACCTGACGGAGGTCCTGCGCCTCGCCCCCCGGCACCCGGCCGCGTTCGCGCTCCGCTCGACCATGCGCCTGAGCGAGGGCGACGTGCGCGGCGCGCGCGAGGACGTCGAGCGCGCGCTCGAGGCGGACCCGCGCAACGCCGACGCCTGGGCCCAGCGCGCGCTCCTCCGCCTCCTCGCGGGCGACGCCGAGGGCGGGCGCCTCGACCTCGAGCGGGCCGAGGCGCTCGGCACGCCGCGGGCGCGCGTCCACGAGCTGCGCGGCATGGTGTTCGAGACCCAGGGCCAGCTCGCGCCGGCGCGCCACGAGCTCGAGCAGTGCGTCGCCGTGGACCCGGCCGTCCCCTCCGCCTGGGGCGCGCTCGCGCGCCTGCGCCTGCGGACCGACGACCCGGCGGGCGCGCTCGAGGCGGCCGAGCGGGCGCTCGCGCTCGCCCCGGGCTTCCCGCTGCCGGTGCTCGTGCGCGGCCTCGCGCGGGCCGCGCAGGGCGACGCCGCGCGGGCCCGCGCCGACCTCGAGCGCTACCTCGAGCTCGCGCCCGGGAGCTCCGAGGCGAAGCTCGCCCGCGACGCGCTCGGCCGCCTCGGGCGGTAGGCGTCCCCCGCCGGCCGCGCGCGGGCGCCGCGCGACGGACCGCGGGCCTCCGGCTTGCGCCGCCGGCCGGGCTGCCCGAACATCCGGCGCCGCCTCGAGGGTGGCACCGGAGGTGGGCCGTGGCGACGAAGGAGGAGCGGGCGAAGGCCCTCAAGGCCTTCAAGAAGCGGCTCAAGCTCTACCGGCAGGACGACGAGTCGAACTTCGTGCGCGGCCCGCTGAGCGGCGGGCGCCCGTCGGCGATCGTCGGGATCGAGCTCCCGGCGGGCTTCTCCGACGAGGTGTGGGCCGAGCTCGAGGCCGCGGGCCGGATCAAGCGGATCCCGGGCACGCGGACCTGGGAGCTCGTGCCCACCGGGGACTGAGCCCGTGGGCGAAGCGGTCCGCGTGCGCGACCGGGCGACCGGGCGCGTGTTCGACGAGCGCGTCTTCTCCGAGCGCGAGCTGCGGTTCCTCTACGAGGACCCGCGCGGGCGCGCGCTCACCGACCGGCTGCTCTCCCGCCCCTGGGCGAGCGCGCTCTACGGGCTCGCCCAGCGGACCCGCCGCAGCCGCGCCTCGATCCCGGCCTTCGTCGAGCGGCTGGGGATCGACGCGGGCGAGGCGGCGCTCCCGCTCGAGGACTACGCGTCGCTCGACCACTTCTTCACGCGGCGCCTCCGGCCGGGCGCGCGGCCCGTCGACCCGACCCCGGGCGTCCTCGTCTCGCCGGCCGACGGGCGCGCGCTCGTGCTCCCCTGCGTCGCGGCCGACGGGGTCGTCGAGGTCAAGGGGAGCCGGCTCACCCTCACGGCGCTCCTGGGCGACGTCGACCTGGCGCGCCGCTACGCGGGCGGGGCCGTCGTCGTCGTGCGGCTCGCGCCGGCCGACTACCACCGCGTGCACTTCCCGGCCGCCGGCGTCGCCTCGGCGCCGCGCCGGCTCGGGCGGCGCCTGCACTCGGTCCACCCGATCGCGCTCGCGCAGGGGGCGCCGAGCCTCGCGAACGCGCGCGAGGTCACCCGGCTCGACACGCCCGACCTGGGCGCGCTCCTCGTGCTCGAGGTCGGCGCGCTGCTCGTGGGCACGATCGTCCAGACCTTCGCGCCGGGCCCGGTCCGCCGCGGGCAGGAGAAGGCGCTGTTCCGGTTCGGCGGCTCGACCGTCGTCGTGCTCGCCGAGCCGGGCCGGCTCGTCCTCGACGACGACCTCGTCGCCGCGAGCGCGGAGGGGCTCGAGACGCTCGTCCGCATGGGCACGCGCCTGGGCGCGCGCCGGGAGCCGGCGGCGTGAGCGCGCCCGGCGCCGCGGGGCCGGCGGGCGAGGGCGGCGCGGGGCCCGCGGGCGCGGCCGCCCCGCCCCCGGCGGCGGCCGCCGCGCCCCCGGGCATGCAGCGGTTCCTCGACGCCGCGAACGCGATCTCGCTCGCGGGGCTCGGGCTCGCCGTGCTCGTCGTCGTGCTCTCGGCGCGCGGGCTCGTCCCCTGGGCCTGCGCGGCGCTCGTCGGCTGCGGGCTGTGCGACGTGTTCGACGGGCTCGTGGCGCGGCGGCTGCGCCGCGACGCGCTCGGGCGCACGTTCGGGCAGCGGCTCGACACGGTCGTCGACGCCTGCGCGTTCGGCGTCGCCCCGGTCGCGCTCCTCCACGCGGCCGGCCTGCGGGCGCCCCTCGAGGTCGCGCTGCTCGTGGTGTTCGCCGCGTGCGCGGCCTGGCGGCTCGCCTACTTCGACACGGTCGGGCTGCAGGAGACCGACGCCGGGCGCCGCAGGTACGTCGGCCTGCCGACGACCTTCGCCTCGCTCGCGCTGCCCGTGGCGCTCCTCGCCGGCTACCACGACGCGCAGGCCGCCCGGGTCGCGGGCGCCGTCGCGGCCTCCGGGCTCTCGGCGGCGATGATCTCGCCGTTCCGCGTGCCCAAGCCCTCGGGCCTGGCCTACCCGGTCCTCTCGGGCCTCGCGCTCGCCGTGCTCGGGGCGCACCTCGCGCTCGCCCCGCGCTGGGCCGGGCCCGGGCCGTGAGGGCGCGGGCCCGCCCGGGACCGGCGCGGGCCCGCGCGTGACCCGGCGGGTCGGCCCGTACGAGGTCGTGCGCGAGCTGGGGCGCGGGGGCATGGGCGTCGTCTACGAGGTCCGCGACCCCGACCTGCCGCGGCGTCTGGCGCTCAAGCTGATCCTCGACCGGACCGACCCGGACGCGCTCGCGCGGTTCGGGCGCGAGGTCGAGCTGCTCGCGCGCGTCCGGCATCCGAACGTCGTCGTCGTGCACGCGCTCGGCCGCGCGCCCGAGGGCCCGTTCGTGCTCATGGACCTGGTCGAGGGCGAGCCGCTCGCGCGCTGGGCCGGCCGGGCGCCCGACCCGGCCCGGGCGGTCGCGCTCGTGCGCGCCCTGTGCGGGGCCGCGGGCGCGCTCCACGCGCAGGGGATCGTGCACCGCGACCTGAAGCCCCAGAACGTGCTCGTCCGGCCCGACGGGGCGCCGGTGCTGCTCGACTTCGGGCTCGCGCGCGGCGGCGGCGCCGAGAGCCTCACGCGCACGGGGGCGGTCGTGGGCACGCCGCGCTACATGGCGCCCGAGCAGGCGCAGGGCAAGGGGATCGCGCCGCTCGACGCGCGCGCCGACGTCTACGGCCTGGGGGCGGTCCTGTTCGAGCTGCTCGCGGGCGCCCCGCCCTTCGCCGAGGTCACGGGCGGGCCCTACGCGCTCCTCGCGGCCGTCGTCGAGCGGGAGCCGGCCTGGCCGGGGCCCGAGCGCGGCGTCACCCCGGCGCTCGGGGCGGTCCTGCGCCGGGCCATGGGGAAGCGCCCCGAGGACCGCTTCCCCACGGCCGCCGCGCTCGACGTCGCCCTGGGGGCCGCGCTCGTCGCGCCGGGCGACCACCCGTCCGCGCGCGCCGGCCGCGGGCCGGGCCTCGCCGCCACGGGCGCGCTGGCCCTCGTCCTCGCCCGCCTGGCCGCCGCCGGCGGCGGCGCCGCCCTCGTCGGCCGAGCTCCCGCAGGGCCGGCCCCAGGGCCCGGGCCCGCGGCGCCTGCGCCTTCGCCGCCCGGGTCCGCGCCGCCTGGACCCCCGAGCCACGCCGGGCCGGCCCCGGTCGGGGGCTCGGCCCGGCCGGACCCCGGCGCGGCCGCGCCGAGCGAGCCGGGCCCGGACATGACGCGCGCGGACCGACCGGCCCTCGTGCTCGCGTTCGAGGAGGACCTGCGGGACTTCCCCGCGCTCGCCTGGGTCGGCGGTCGCCTCGCCCTCGGGACGCGGGGGCAGGTCTCGCTCTGGGACCCCGCGACGCCCGCGCGGCCGGTCCTCATGTTCACGCTGAAGGACGCCGCCTTGGGCCTGGGCGAGCGCCTCGCGGCGGGGCCGGACGACGAGCTCTGGTGCGCCGGGGGGCCGCAGCTCGCCCGCGCGGACCTCGCCCGCGTCACGCTCGCGCCCCGCCCGATCCAGGCGGGCTGGCGCGCGTCTGCGCTCGCGCGCGCGCCCGACGGGCTCCTCGCGATCGGGGCCCATGGCCGGCTCCCCGCCGATCCTCCGCGGGACCCGCAGGTGCTCGTCTTCGACCCCGCCCGCGACGCGCTCGTCGCACGCCTCGCGCTCACGGCCGGGTCCGAGGAGTTCACGGAGGGCCTCGCGTTCTCGCCCTCCGGGCGGCACCTGGCCGTCGCGGTCGGCGGCGCCCAGGGGTTCGAGAGCCTCCGCGTCTGGGCGCGCGACCCCTGGGCGCAGGTCGCGGCGTGGACCCTCCCGACCGGGCGCTACACCTCGCTCGCCTTCGCGCCCCACACGCCCGGGCTCCTCGCGGCGGGCGCGAGCGTGGGGCACCTCCGCCTGTTCGCGCTCGACCCGCTCGAGGACCTGGGCGAGCTGCGCACCGAGGGCCTCCTGCGGGGCGGCGTCGCCCCGGTCGCCCACCTGACCCGCGTGTTCGCGCTCGCGTTCAGCCCCGACGGCGCAACGCTCTTCTCGCTCGGCTACGACAAGCTGACGCCGGAGGCGCCCTCCGACCTGCGCGTGTGGGACCCGGCCGCGCGCCGGCTCCTGCGCGTCGTGGAGCTCCGGGCCCGCTTCGTTTCGCTCGCGGTCAGCCCCGACGGGCGCTGGCTCGCGCTCGGCCGGGCCGACGGTGCGGCCGAGCTGTGGAGCGCGCGGGCGCTCGCCCGCCCGGAGTGACCCCCGCGCGCCGGCCGCGCCGGCCGCCGGCCCCGGGTGCGCGCGCCAAGTCGGCCC
>JANJTH010000412.1 GCA_024711205.1 Planctomycetota bacterium
CCGCCCGCGAGGGCGACCTGGCGCTCGTGGCCGCGTGCGACCGCGAGCTCGCGGCGAGCGGGGCGCTCGACGCGGCGGCGGCCGGGCGCGCGCGGCGCCTCGGCGTGACCAGCGACCCGCCGGGCGCGCGGGCCTCGCTGCGGGAGGTCCTCGTCGACGCGGACGGGGGCTGGTCCCTCGGCCCGCCGCGCGCGATCGGCGAGACGCCCGTCGTGCCCGGCGTCGAGGTCGAGCCGGGCGAGTACGTGGTCGAGCTCGAGGGCGCGGGGCGGCTGCCGACGCGCGTGCCGCTGCTCGTGCCGCCGCCCGAGCCGCTCGCCGGCGTCGAGCCCGCGCCGGTCTCGCTGCAGGTCGGCCTGCCGCCCCTCGCCGGCTCGCCCGAGGGGTTCGTCTACGTGCCCGCGGGCGAGTTCCTCGCGGGCGGCGACCCCCAGGCCGTCCGGCCGCTCCGCTCGACGCGCGCGCCCGTGTGGGTCGACGGGTTCTTCCTCGGCGCGCGCGAGGTCACGGTCGGCGAGTGGGTCGCGTTCCTCCGCGCGCTCCCGCCCGCGGCGCGCCAGGCCCACCTGGGGACGTCGTTCCAGATGCACCTGGGGGCCGGCGGCGAGGAGGTCGAGCTCGCGGGTGACCCCGCCCACCCGGTCGCGGGGGTGCGCCTCGAGAGCGCGCGCGCCTACTGCCAGCACCTGTCGGCGCGCGACCCCGGGCGGAGCTACCGCCTGCCGACCGACGTGGAGTGGGAGAAGGCGGGCCGCGGCCCCGCGGGCCGGGCGTTCCCCTGGGGCGACGCGTTCAGCCCGGGCAGCGTCGACGTGCTGCTCCACCGCCACGACGCCGACGCCGGGCTCCCGCTCGCGCCGGCCGGGTCCTCCCCGCGCGACCGCTCGATCTACGGCGTGCTCGACCTGGGCGGCAGCCTCGCCGAGTGGGTCGAGGGCGGGTTCCCGGGGGACGCGCGGTTCGGCGTCCTGCGCGGCGGGTCCTGGGCGCGGGGGCCCGAGGTCGTGCGGCTCGCCTCGCGCGAGCCGGTGGACCCCTCGAGCATGATCGACGCCATGCGCCTGCGCGACCGGACGGGACTGCGCGTCGCCTTCGACGCGACGTGGTGACCGCGCCGGCCCGGGGGCAGGGCGCCACCGGTTTACGCGACCCGGCAAGAAGCGGGCACCTGCCGGCGTAAGCCCGGCTCCGACCGCGACAGGGCGGGGGGAACGGCCCTCGCTTGGGGCCACCTGGCGGGCGCGGAGCTTCTCGTGCACGGGATCGATGAGTCGACGCGGGGGCTGGCAGTGGACGGCGCGCGGGTCGGGGCCGGCGCAGGGCCCGACGTCGCGGGCGCGCGGGCCCAGGGTCCGGCGGGCGCGCCCGCCCCCTCGACGCCACCGGCCACGCGCGGAGGCCCCCGGGACGAGTGGCTGTACCGCACGCTCGACCAGCTCACGCGCAGCGCCCAGGTGCCCCAGGTCGTCCGGGCCCCACGTCCCGAGGCGCCGCCGGCCGAGGCCCCCCCGGGCGACGTGCTCGCGTGGCTCGACGGGCCCAGCGCCGACGCCCCGCCCCCGGGCTGGATCCGGACACCCCAGGGCCCGGTGCGCGCCGCCGCGACGCCCGGCTTCTGGCTGCTCGTGACGCGCGGGGGCTGGGCCCTCACGCGCACGCGGTTCCGGCGCCCGCCGATCGTGATCGGCCGCGGCCTCGACGCCGACCTCCGGCTCGAGGATCCGCACGCCTCGCGCCGCCACGCCCGGATCGAGCCCGACGGCCCCGGCTGGGCGATCCACGACGCAGGCAGCGCCAACGGGACCTTCGTCAACGGCGAGCGCGTCGAGGAGCGCCGCCTGCGAGACGGGGACCTGATCGACGTGGGCGCGTACCGGCTCGTCTACCGCGCGGCGCGCCCCGACGAGGTGGACGTGCTGGACCGGGGCGCGTTCGAGCCGCGGCCCGAGGACTACGCGCTCGCCGCGCGCGTGGACCCGGGGCACGGGCCCGGGGGGGCGGACGACGCCGAGGCGACGCCGAGCCGCCCGACGATCGTGTGGCCCCCGCGGCGCGGCCCTCGCGCGCTCAGTCCGTGACGGTCACGCGCGCGAAGCGCCCCGGCACGTAGCCGTGCCAGAGGCGGCTCTTCTCCTCGTGGAGGAGCACGCCCGGCGTCAGCGAGAGCGTCTTGAGCGCGCCGCGGGGCCCCCCGCCCCGGGGGTCCCGGTCGCCGTCGTCGTCGGTCAGGATCAGGTCGAGCCCGAACCGGAGCCCGGGCGCCGGCCCCTTCGCCGGGTCGAGCGCGGCGCCGTTCTTCGCGAGCAGCGACCAGGGGATCGCGACCTCGTAGATCGCCCCCGAGTTGTCGTCCTTCTTGCGCACGAAGTAGCGCCCGTCGGGCTTGTTGCGCTCCTGCTCCTCCTGCTCGCGCTTCTCCTCCTCCTCGGAGTCCTTCTTCTTGCGCGGGAGCGTGAGCGCGAGCGAGAGGAGCACGTCGTCGCCGAGCACGGTCTCGCCGCCGTTGCCCTGGCAGTCGATCGCGATCAGCAGGCAGTCGCCGAGCCAGCGCTCCGCCTCGGAGTCGTAGGGCCGGAGCGCCGAGTCGTGCACGTCGAGCGCGAAGTAGAGGTAGCGCTCGTCCCAGCCCAGGTAGAGCTGGGCCGAGAGGTCCTCGTCGCCCGTCCAGCGCCCGGGCGGCCCGGTCGTCGTCTGGACCGGGCGCACGAAGCGCGGGCCCGAGAGGTCCACCCCGGTCCAGGGGCGCCACCAGTCGTTCAGGTCGCCGTCGACCGACGGGGGGCGCGGCATGCGCCGGACGGCGAGCTCGAGCGGCTCCTTGTCGCCGAGCGCCTCGACCTGCGCGGCCAGCGCGGCGAACGCCCGGTCGAAGGCCTCGGCCGAGACGCCCTCCGCGAGGACGGTCTCCTCGAGGAGCGCCTGGCTCGCGCGGTCCTGGCCCGAGGCCCGCAGCCAGCCGGCGAGGCGGGCCCGCCGACGCAGGTCGGGCGCGCCCTCGAGCTCGAGCGCGAGCGCGACGGCCTCGCGGGCCGCCGCGTCGCGGTCGACGCGCCCGAGCCCGAACGTCCCGCGGTCGGTCGACAGCACGAGCACGCCCCCGCGTACGACGGCGCCGTCGCCGATCAGCCGGCGGCCGGGGACCTCCCGCGTCTCCTGGACCTCGCCCGTGCCGCGCGCGAGGACGGTCACGCCGACGCGCAGCCCGAACCCGCCCGCGCGGGGGAGCAGCACCGCCGACGGCGTCTCGATCAGGAGCTGCGGGCCCGCGCCGCGCGGCCCGCTCCAGGCGAACGTCCGCCGCCCGAGCGCGAGCTCCTGGCCCCAGACCTCGAGCAGCCGCCCGCTCGCGCGGAACGAGTAGACGACCTCCTGGCCGAGCACGACCTCCTCGATCGCGACCGCGGCGGCCGGCGGGGCCGGCGCGGGCTGGCCCGGGCGGGCGGGCCCGGCCCCCTCGTCGCGCCAGCGCTCCGTGCCCGTCGCGGCGTCGAGCACGAGCAGGCCCTGCCCGCGCGGGCCGCGCGTGCGCAGGACCAGCGCGCCGCCGTCGGCCGAGGCCTCGGCCGTCATGACCCACAGGTCGTCGCTCGACCAGGACCAGCGGCGCTCGCCCGTCGCGGCGTCGACGAGGGTCACCTGCCGCCCGTCCTCGAGCCACGCGAGGCGCCGCGGCGAGAGCCACGTGGGGGCCGAGAGGCGCGACGTCGGGGCCGCGTCGCGGCCCTGGTGCCACAGGACGGCGCCGGTCGCCGGGTCCAGGCCGACCGCGGCCGCCGGGGTGGCGGACAGCGCGACGACGAGCCCGTCGCGCGCCGTCAGGCCGCCCGTGGGCCGCAGCGGCGGCTGCGCGCGCCAGCGCGCGGCCCCGGACCCCGCGTCGAGGGCCAGCACCTCGCCGCGCCCGGTGAGGACGAGCACGAGCGCGCGCGTGCCGCGGACCTCGTGCACGGCGAGCGGCCCGATCAGCTCGCGCCCCGCGCCGAGCGCGACGGGGACGGACCAGGCGCGCTGCCCGGCCGAGGGGCCGTCGACGTGCCAGGCGTCGACCCGGTCGGGGTGCGGGACGACGAGCAGGCCGGGGCCCGCGAAGGTCGGCAGCGTGCGGTCCGTCGCGCGCGCGGGCACGTCCTCGATCGAGGCGACCTCCTCCCCCGTGGGGACGCGGCGCACGAGGAGCGCGTCGCCGGCGCGCGCCCCCCCGGCGCGGAACGCGCCGCCGCGCCGGAGCACGACGAGGTCGCGCGCGCCGAGCCACGGCGCGCCGACCGCGGTCACGACGGCGGCCTGCGCCTCCTGCGCCAGCTCGGACGTGCCGCGGAAGGCCTCCTCGAGCGGCGCCCCGAGGTCGCCCGCGGCGACCGCGCGCGCCGCGCTGGCCGCGTCGCCCGGGAGCAGGCGCGCGCGCGCCGCGGCGGCCCACGCGCCCGCGGGCTGCTCGGCGCCGTCGACGCGCACCCGCGCCTCGGCGGGCAGGGCCTCGAGGCCGTCGAG
>JANJTH010000540.1 GCA_024711205.1 Planctomycetota bacterium
GCGAGCGCAGGCTCGGCCTCGCCCGGGGCGGCGCGCGCCACGCCCTCGCGCAGGAGCGCCTCCGCGGCGGCGTCGTCGCGCTGCGCCGCCCGGACGGCGGCGAGGGCCGTGCGCACCGAGGCCCGCCCGGGCGCGAGCGCCTCCGCCTGCTCGAGGCACGCGGCCGCCCGCGCCAGGTCGCCCACGCGCAGGTGGATCTGCGCCTGCGCCTCGAGCCTGGCCGCCTGGCGGGGGCCCGTCCGCGCCGCGCCCGCTGCGAGCGCCAGGCCGAGCGCGACGAGGGCCCCCACCGCGACGCCGAGGCGCCGCGCCGTCAGGTGTGGCCCACCCCCGAGCTCCCGCGGCCTCACCCAGGGCATCGCGTCCCGCCCTCGTCTCGCCCCCCCCGCGCTCGCGAGGGTAGCCCCCGCCGCGCGGACGGACGAGCGCCGGCGTACGGCGCGCAGCGAGCCGCGCGGCCCTCGGCGCGCGCGGCGCCCTCGCAGAGTTCGCCGGCTCGGCCCCGCTCGCCATCGACGCCGCGTGCTTCGTCGGCCGCAGCGCACGGCCCTCCAGGAGCGCTCGCGTTGCCCGCGCCTCGCAGGCGATGCCGCCGACTTCGCGGCCGCCTCCGCCGAGGCCCTCTTCGAGGGCGCTCAGACCGCCTCGGCGAGCCGGTCGAGCTCCGCCTTGCAGCGCCGCTCCTCGTCGGCGTAGGCCTCGACGAACGCCTCGAGCACCGCGGCCTGCCGCCCGTAGGCGACGAGCGCCGGGTGCGTCCACGCGGCGTCGCCGAGCTCGCGCGCGAGCACGATCGCGAGGCGGCGCCGCGCCTCGTCGCGTCGCGTCGTCGCCTGGGACTCCTTGAGCTGGAGCGCCGCCTCGCGGGCCGCGCCCGAGAGCTGCGACGCCGCGGAGCTCGCCGCCGCCTTGAGCTTGCCGAAGAACCCGCCGGCCGCCGGCGCCGGCTCGGCCTGCTTGCCCTGCGCCGCGAGCTGCTCGCGCTCGGTCGCGAGCGCGGCGAGCTCCGCCTCGGCGCGCTCGAGGGCCTCGAACGGGTCGGGCTTGCCCGCCTCCGCGGCCGCGCGCGCGACCTCGGCCTTCACGGCGGGGTCGGCCCCCGTCGCGAGCTCGATCCCCTGGGCGAAGGTCGCCTGCTCGCGCGCCTCGCGGCCCTTGCGCGCCGCCTCGAGCCGGGTCCGGAGCGTCGCGGCCATGGCCTGCGCGCCGAGGCACTTGTAGGCCTTGAGCTGGGCCTTGATCCCCGGGCGGTCGAACGCGCGGCGCAGCGCGCCCGCGTTGATCCGCTCGTTGCTCATCGCCTTGCTCTCCTCCGCCGACGGCCCGAGCCCGGTCGCCTTGCCGATGTAGGGGAGCGCGGCGTCGAAGTACTGCAGCCCGATCAGGCCGCGCGCCATCGCGAACAGGAGCCGGCGCTCGACCTCGCGGTCGCCGGGGCCGCGGGCGAGCGCCACGCGGGCGAGCGCCACGCCCATGCGCAGGGCCCCCGCGATCAGGTTGTCCTTGTCGTCCGTGCGCTCGACGGTGAGCTTGAGCTGCTCGCCCGTCTTGTCGGAGAACACCGCCCGCCCGTGGCCGACGAGCGCGTCGACGACATCCGCGTCGGCGGCGCCGCCGAAGCACACGTCGCCCGAGCGCTCGGACGGGTAGCGCGCCCACGCCTCGCGCAGGCCCTGCTCGAGGAGGCGCGCGTCGCCCGCCTGCCGCCCGGTGAGGAACACGGCCAGCCAGGGGAGCGGCTCCTGCGGGTGGCGCTGGACGAGCGCCTGCGCGACCTGGCGCGTGCGGGCGCCGTCGCCCTGCTCGATCGCCGCGCGGAGGAGCGCCAGGCCCGCCCGGAGCGGGGCGAGGTCGGCCTCGCCCCGCTCGAGGCGCACGAGCACGTCGACGGCGGGCGGGCTCGACGGGTCCTTCGCGAGCGCGCCCTGCGCGAGCCGCTCCGCCTCGTCCTTGCGGCCGAAGGCGAGCGCGACGCGGGCGAGCCCGGCCATCGCCGCGGCCGCGGCCGGCGCGTGCGGGGCCTGCTTCAGGTCGCTCGTGAACGCCTGCTTCGCCTCCTCGAGGCACTTCGGGTCGCCCGAGCGCTCGAACCGCCAGAGCGCGTTCGAGGCCGGGTCGGTCGGCGCCGTCGCGCCGGCGTAGGGGTCGGGCGCGGCCTCCGCGTAGAGGAAGTCCGCGGCGGGGGACCCGCCGGTGGCCGGCGCGTCGTCGTCGTCCGGCAGCCAGGCCTCTGGCTCGGCCGCCCGGGCAGGCGGCGGCTCCTCCGGCGCCAGGTCGAGGTCGCCCGGAGCCGAGGCGCGCGCGGGGGCGCGCGGGGCCGGCGCGGGGGCGGGCGCCGCGGGGCGGGGCGCGTCGTCGGGGAGCAGGTCGAGCCCGCCGTGGTCGAGCGACGGGCGCGCGGCCGGGGTCGGGGCCGGGGCGACGCCCTTCGGCGCGTCGTCGGGGAGGAAGTCGAGGTCGTCCACGAGCGCGGCCGCGAACTCCTTGGTCGCGCGGCCGGGCGCCCGCGGCGGCGGGGCGCCCGCCATCGCGAGCGGCGGCGCGGGCGCGGGG